>JAUXVJ010000002.1 GCA_030684515.1 Actinomycetota bacterium | reverse complement strand
CGAGCCACCGACGCCTTCGAACGACCCTCAACCACAACAGCGGCTACCACCACACGTGCCAACGACATAACAGGACCCCCACCAAGAACGTCCTCTATGTCTGGAGACACCCGTCCTGAATGTCAAGAACTCAGACACCTCGCGGTGTACTTCGAGAAGGCCCTTGCTAAGGCAGGGGCCCTTTTTGATGGATCCCTGCCGAACGGCGAGCATCGAGGCAGGCTCTCACATGAGAGCGACCACATGCTCATGCCATACCTCAAGGCTCATGCCGCTGACTACAAGGTGAAAGCCGGAGTGCTGGCCGAAATGGGGCGCAAGCACCTCCAGGAGATCAGTGCCAAATGGGGTAGTTCAAGCTCGACAGTGCCAAGGGCTGACTGCGGTCTTTACAAAAAATTCACTGCTCGCATCTGTTCATCTTGACTGGAGTTTCATACGCTCACAGTGCTTGTGCGGGGCCCTGAATCTACGGATTTGGGAAGCCCTGCGCAGGCGCCAACGAGTAAGCCCGAATGTCGACTGCCTTCGCGCTGAGCCACACCGGTGAGCCAGGTTTGAAATCGAGTTCGGCCAATGCGCCTGTGGTGATCGTGGCGATGAGGGAAGGTCCGGCATCCACATGCACGCGAACCCGATCTTCCCAGGGCTGAATCAAACTGACCACACCTGGCCAGACATTGCGCGCACTTCCCTGCGGCTGTTCACGATGCAGGCCAATGGACTCCGGACGTATGACTGCTGCAGCAGGGCCCTGCAGCGAATTGTTGGCGATCTGAACCGCACGGCCATTTCCCATCACCAATTCTCCATCCGAGGCCACGCCGCGTAGGAGATTCAGACTCAACAACGCTGCCACATACCTCGTGTGTGGATGGGCTGCAATGCCGGCCGGCGAATCGTCCTGCACCACCTGACCATGTTCGAGAACAATCACTCGGTCGGCGAAGAGCAGCGCATCGATCGGATCGTGCGTCACTACGACACAGCAGCCCTCAAATTCCTTGAGACGCTCGACCAGGCCCGCGCGCAGGTCATTCTTGGTTTCGGCGTCAGCAGCTGACAGCGGCTCATCGAGGAGGAGCAGCGAAGGATCACCCCCAAGAGCTCGAGCGAGTGCAACCCTTTGAGCCTGCCCGCCCGAAAGAGTTGCCGGCTTTCGCCGAGCCAAGGATGCAATCCCCAATTGCGTCAGCATGCGTTCAGACCTCTGTCGAGCTTGCCTGCGCGGGATTCCACGTGACCGAAAACCGAAGGCCACGTTCTCAAGGACTGACAAGTGCGGGAACAGCAAGTAGTTCTGGAATACGTACCCCGAGGACCGGTCCTTCGGTGCAACAAAGACGCGATCCGAATTGTCAACAAGCTGTTCGTCCATTCGGATCTCGCCCGTGGTGATGCGATCCAATCCGGCGAGCGCCCGCAGAAAGCTCGTCTTGCCGGCGCCATTGGGTCCGACGATCGCGGTTACTTGCCCAGCCAAGATCGTGAGATCAACCTTGAGTGCAAAAGTGCCTCGTTCAAGGGTGAATCGCGCGGCTATCGTCACGATGATGCCAAGGGCCTGATGAATCTGCCTCTGAGCACGATCAGCACCAGCACGCAGATGGCTATGAGAAGCAAACTCAATGCCATTGCAACGGCGGGATCACTTTCAAGCGCCTGATACACAGCCAGCGGCATCGTCTGCGTCACGCCGGGAAAGTTGCCAGCGAAAGTGATCGTCGCCCCGAACTCGCCAAGCGCGCGCGCCCAGCACAGCACCATGCCGGCACCAAGCGCGGGTGCGACCAGAGGCATGGACACGCGACGAAAGGTGGTCCACGACGAAGCACCAAGCGTTGCTGCTGCTTCTTCATATTGCTTGTTGAGCGAGCGAAAGCCACCTTCGACAGCAATAACAAGGAACGGCATCGCTACAAAGGCTTCTGCAAGCACGACACCTGTCGTTGTGAACGGCAGTTGGATACCGAACTGCTCATAGAGAAATTGACCGAAGGCGCCTCTCCTGCCAAAGGCATTGAGCAGTGCAACGCCAGACACCACGGGTGGGATGAGCAATGGCACCAACACAAGGCTTCGTGCAATACCTGTGCCAGGCAGCCCGCTGCGGGCGATCAGCCAGGCCAGCGGCACTCCGAGCACGGTGGCAAGCAGTGTTGCAAGCGTCGCCGTGACCATCGAAAGGCGAAGCGCATCGCGGGCAACTTGTGAGCTGAAGATCTCTAGGAAGGATCCCCAGGGTGCGCGAGTCAAGAGCGCGAACAAGGGCGCAACCAGAAAGAGCAGAGCCACGATTGCGGGTAGCACCAGAAACCACGGAGCTCGTGGACGCGCAGATGGCTTCACCAGGGCTTGGCGAAGCCATAAGTGCGCAGGATGCCCTGCGCAGATGGAGTGAAGGCCACATAGTTCACAAACGCCTGAGCCGTCGTTGGATTGGCTGCGCCCTTGACCAAAGCGATCGGGTAGGTCGTAGTGACGTTCACGTTGTTCGCAAGGGCGATCGAGGCGACCTTGGAGCCAACAGATCTCACGTCGGTGACAAAGACGATGCCAGCATCAACTTCACCGGACATCACCTTGCCCAATACCGAGCGCACATCAAGTTCGAGAGTGACTGGCTTCACTGTGACGCCGTTCCTTGCCAGCAGATTGCGAGTTGCCGCACCACAGGGAACGCTCACAACACATTGCGCTACTAGGACCCCATCGCGACTCAGACTCGAAAGTCCCGAGATATTTGCTGGATTGCCATTTGGCAAAGCAATCGCCAGCCTGTTCTTGGCAAAGAGCAACGGCGATCGGACGCGTCCAGCAGCTACTGCAGTCGACATCGTCGGCTCAGACGCTGTTGCGAGCACATCAACTGGGGCACCCGCGATGATTTGTTGCACGAGCGTGGAGCTGCCAGCGAAGTTGAACTGCACTGACGTCCCGGGGTACTTCTTCATGAAGGCATTGGCGATCACAGGAAATACATCGGTGAGTGATGCCGCCGCCGAGACTGTGATCGCGCCGGTTGGTGCCGATGCGGGAACAGGCGTCGGTTCAGCGTGGGAGGGGGTCAGACCGAGCACTGCAGTCATTGAGGCCGCGATACCTGCCAGCAGGCCCAACCTCCACTTCACTTCTTGTCTTCGAGCTCGACGACCACATTGGTTGATTTGATGACCGCTGCGACGAGCACGCCCGGCGCAAGCTGGAGTTCATCTGCAGATTCCCGACTCATCAACGAGGTCACCCGATGGGGCCCGGCCTGAATCTCCACCAGGGCCATCACACCATCGCGCTCCACGCGAAGCACGATGCCGGGAAATCTGTTGCGAGCCGACTGTCGCAGGGCTGGAACCAATGGAGCCTGGGAGACCATGAATGCCGCCAGGCTTGCTCCATCAACGGCTCGAGGTCCATCAACATTGGCCGCTTGTTCAAGCCGGCCCGAATCCAGCCACCGGCGCACTGTGTCGGCGCTGACACCCAGTAGCCCGGCCACTTCAGAAATGCGCAGATACGACATGAATCAGGATTCTACCCAGCAGATGCAGCGAAGGTATAGAAAAGTTGCTGCACGTGCGAGATGTTGCAGCTTAGTCTTGCAACGCCTTGACCAACAGCCGCAAGGGCGCCCTGAAGGAGAGCAGTCCAAGCATCGGCGGCTGGGCTTCGACCAGTTGAATGTCGGGCAGCTCACGGGCCAGAATCAACAGGACTTCTTGCGCTTCCATTCGCGCCAAGGTGGCACCCAAGCAGTAATGCCGCCCAAATCCGAAGGCCAAATGCTGTCGCGCCGAATCGCGGCCAGGCAGGAATCGCTCGGGATCCTCGAACACTTCGGGGTCAGAGCCGCTGCCCGCGAGCATCAGCAGAACCTCGGCATTTGCGGGCAGCAACTGCCCATCCAGTACCACCGGCTGGGTCGTGATGCGCCGCCAGGTCACGACGGGGGTCTCCAGTCGCAGTACCTCTTCCACGCATTCCGAAGCGATCAATTCATCGGGGTAGGCACCCGCATTTGCCAAACGACGCCAGAGATCGGGCTGTCCAATGAGCTTGCGCAGCACAGTGGAGAGAAATTGTGTTGTGGTTTCCTGACCAGCAACGAGCAAGAAGTAGCAGATGCCGATTGACTCCTGCACACGCAATGGCTGACCGTCCGACGTGCGGTGCGCCGCCAGCACTGAGAACAGGCTCGGGCCAGACGGATCTGCTGAGGTGATGCGATCACGAAGCCAGGAGTAGAACTCAGCGGCCTGAACGACAAGTTCACGTTGGCGCTCGACATCTGGGTTTCCCCAGAACAATTCAAGTGAGTCAGTGCTCCAGCGCTTCAGGGTTGGCAAGTCGATGTCTTCCAGATGCAGCAGTCCGATCAGCACGCGAGCTGGGAGGTCACGCGTCACCAGTGCAACGAGGTCTGCTTCATCGCTGGCATCAAGATCCTGTCTGACCAGAGCAGCCGATTGGACTGCGAGCTCTCGAATCATGGGCAGCGCTATTGCAATTGCGGCGGGTGCGAAGAATTGGCGCACCAAGGCGCGTAAGTCTGCATGACTGGCGCCGCCGTTGTTGGCAAGAGTGGCAGGTAGTTCGAATCCCACCCGCGCCAGGATTCGAAGCGCTGATGGATCAATTGTCGTGACAGCTGTGAGTGCGTTCTCTGGTCGGAACACTTCAGGCCGACTCAGGACCGAGCGAATATCAGCATGTCGGCTGACAAGCCAGCAGCCCGTAATCTCGTCGAAGAAGACCGGGGAGGTCTCGCGCAGCTCGGCGAGCACAGCATCGGGGGAATCGATGAATGCCGGATCGAAGAAGTCGACTTGGCCATGCGTAACGGGGCAAACACCGACAGCAGTCATCCCGAGATTTCTCCGTGCACACTGCAACGGGCTCGCCAATGCAGAGGCGTCACTTGGACCTTCATGCGCCGACCGCAATCACCGCAATAGCGCGGCGGTGAGAGCACGGCTTCCAAGGCGCAATCGGCGTGCATCTCGACAGACTCTTCGCCGCACTGCGTGCAATACGTCTGCATGAGGTCGGACATGACGAGATCAGAGAGTCTTAGTCAAGGACTTGATCGGCATATTGAGCTCAAGCAGCATGTCGATGTCTGCAGCAGCTGGGCGGCCCAGAGTCGTGAGGTAGTTGCCCACAATGACTGCGTTGATGCCACCGAGCATGCCCTGCTGAGCACCGAGATCTCCAAGAGTCAGCTCACGACCACCGGCAAAGCGCAGGATGGTCTTGGGCAGCGCCAGGCGGAAGGCCGCAATGGTGCGAAGTGCGTCCTTGCCCTCCATCAGTGGCAGATCTCCAAAAGGCGTTCCGGGGCGGGGGTTCAAGAAATTCAATGGCACTTCGGCAGGGTTGAGCTCAGCCAACTGCGCTGCGAATTCCGCACGCTGCTCGAGAGTCTCACCGAGCCCGACGATTCCGCCGCAGCAGACTTCCATGCCTTCGGCATGAACCAGCCGCAGCGTTTCCCAACGCTCATCCCAAGTGTGCGTGGTCACAACATTTGTGAAGTAACTACGTGCAGTTTCCAGATTGTGGTTGTAGCGGTGCACACCCCACTCAGAGAGCTGACGTGCCTGCTCGGGGCTCAGCATTCCAAGAGAGCAGGCAATGTTGATTTCCACGGCCGCGTTGATTGCCTCAACTGCCTTGCCGATCTGCTCCATCAAGCGCTCATCAGGACCACGGACGGCAGCGACGATGCAGAATTCCGTTGCGCCGGTCTTCGCCGTTTCCTTCGCTGCCTCGACCAAGCTCGGAATGTCCAACCACACTGCCCGTACAGGAGACTGGAACTGACCTGACTGCGAGCAGAAGTGGCAATCCTCAGGGCAGCCGCCGGTCTTCAGGCTGACGATGCCTTCGACTTCGACTGTAGGTCCGCACCACTGCATGCGTACGTCGTGGGCAAGGGCCAGGACATCGGGAACCCACTCGTCTCCAAGCTGAAGCACACGCAAGACGTCATCCTGATTCAGCCCAACTCCCAGATCCAGCACCTGGGCGCGAGCGCGAGCAAGGAAGTCCTCGGGGGATTCAACAGTGGTCAAAGCCAGACTCTCCTTGATTTCATGGGCGTGAAGCCAGCGTGGGGAATTCTGCCGTATTGAAGACTCCGCCAAGCGCCGGGGCGAGCCAAGCCTGCGACTGCTGCAGAAACTGGGCTTGATCCAAGGTCCCCATGCCTACGGGAAGCATCCCACTGATGGGCGACCCGCTATATCGCGGCAGATCATCCAAGTTGCACAGCTGAGCCAGATCAGGCTCCGAAAGTGGCCAATCCGTGATGACCAGGTGAGCGACGTCCAGCCCGCTGGCGCGCACAGCCATGGCGGTGGCCGCTGTGGAATGCAGGGTTCCAAGCGAGCTCGAAGCTGTCAGCACTACATCAAGGCTGTCGGGAGCGCCGAGCCCAGAGCCAAGTTCGACAGCCAGATCGAGCAGGGTCTTGCCCTCGGCGTTGAGGTGCACAAGTGCACCGCCGGCGCCCTCGACGATCATCAGATCTCGATTCTTGAGGTCAAGGATTGCATCGGCCAGCGAAGAGATCGACGGTCCGGCAACTCCAAGGCGACGCGCGGCAGTGCCGGGAGCCAGGGGTTCAGCAAAGCTGAACAGCTCGTGGACGTCGTTGAGCCCAGTCAATCTCGTCACGACCTGCACATCACTGGTCTCGCCGTTGCCGACACCTGTTTGCACTGGCTTGATCACTGCCACGCGCTGTCCCTGTGCGAGCGCACACGCGGCCAAGGCGGAAGTAGTGATGGTCTTGCCGGAACCGGTCCCCGAGCCAGAGACAAGGACCAGTTTCATTTCGAGACCAGGGAACTCAGGCTGCGCGCAAGGAGTTCAACATCGGCGTCGGTGTGTGCAGCGTTTGCGGTGATACGCAGTCCCGCCGAGCCGATCGCTACAGACGGCGGCCGAAAGCAACCCACACGTACTCCCAATCCGCTCAGGCCAGCAGCCAAGTCAAGGGCCTCTTGAGCGCCACCGACGGTCCACGACAGGATCGCCGCATCAGAAGTCTGGATCTTCAATGCGTCAGCAATCGCTGCAGCACGCTCAAGCAGTGTCCGAGACAGTTCAGGCTCCGCGCGAATAATCCGCACAGCCTCCAGCGCCGCGCCGACAGCCGGTGGGTTGAGCCCGGTGTCGAAGATGAACGGGCGAGCGGTGTTGAGCACGTGATCGATGACCCGTTGATCCCCAAGCACTGCTCCGCCCTGTGAGCCAATGGATTTCGAGAGCGTCACCGTGACCACGACATCGGATTCCGCCGCAATTCCGGCCTCCCAAGCCGAACCACGACCATTGCCTCGCACGCCTATGCCATGCGCGTCATCGACCACGAGGATCGCTCCATGCTTGCGAGCAATGGCATGCCATCTGGCTAATGGCAGGAGGTCACCGAATACCGAGTTGATTGCATCGATAACGAGGATTGCTCGAGTTTCCGATCGATTGGCCAAGGCATCCTCGGCTGCTGAGAGATCGCTGTGCTCAATGGTGACCAAGCGAGAGTTCGCCAATTTGCAGCCATCGATGAGCGAGGCATGGTTGCCGCCGTCGGCCACGATTACGCAGTCGCGCCCAGCCAATGCGGTGATTGCAGCCAGATTCGCCAGATAACCGGAAGAAAACACAAGCGCACTCGAGGCCCCCGTGAGTTCAGCAAGTGCGCCCTCAAGCTCGGTGTGCAGCTCGATCGTGCCGGTGACCAACCTGGATCCAGTGGCGCCCGTTCCCCACTGAGTCGCAGCACCGATCGCGGCTGCGACCACACGTGGATTCACAGACAGCTTCAAGTAGTCGTTCGAGGCGAAGTCCACCCACGGCGATTGTTCAGAGCGCGGCGCGAGTTCCCGCTGCAGACCGGCCCGCCTGCGAATCAGGCTCTTGTGCTCCAACCAGGCAAGGGGGTCAGGTGAGTTCATTGCGTGCCCCAATGAGTGGCGAGCTGGCTGTCGACTGCAGCTGCAATCGCAGTGCAGATCTGAGCCACGTGTTCATCTGATGAGATGTACGGAGGCATGGTGTAGATCAAATCGCTGAAGGGTCGAATCCACACACCTGCCCCAACTGCAGCCTGGGTCGCGGCCGCAACATCGACAGGGTTCTTGAGCTGCACGACACCAATCGCACCCAGCACTCGCACATCCTTCACCGCAGGATGATTCGCCAAAGAGCTGAGCCCCATGCTGAGTCCGAGCTCGATGCGTGCAACGTCTGAACGCCAATCGCCCCTCAATAGCAGGTCTATTGACGCCAAGGACACTGCGGCAGCCAGCGGATTGGCCATGAAAGTCGGTCCGTGCGCCAGTACCGGCACCTGGCCAGCGGCGATTCCTGATGCAACCTGGGCTGTGCACAGGGTGGCGGCCATCGACAAGTATCCGCCAGTCATCGCCTTGCCCAAGCACATGATGTCGGGGCTTACGCCCGCGTGGTCCGCAGCGAACAAGGCACCAGTTCGACCAAAGCCAGTTGCAATCTCATCGAAGATCAGCAGCACGTTGTGCCGATCGGCAAGCTCACGAAGGGCTTTGAGATAGCTGGGACTGTGGAATGTCATGCCACCAGCTCCTTGGACAACTGGCTCAACGATGATCGCGGCAATCTCATTGGCGTGCAAGGCCAGCTCCTCGTCCCACATTTCGATGTAGGTCGCAAGGGGTGCCGCTTCGAAGCCTCCCGGCGGAGCATCGACGAAGACCTGCTGGGGAAGGGTGTCGTGCCACAGCGCATGCATTCCTGATTCGGGATCGCAAACACTCATCGGGTGCAAGGTGTCGCCGTGATAACCGCCGCGCCACGTCATCAGTCGGTGCTTGCCAGGCAAGTCGCAGGAAACCCAGTACTGCAAGGCCATCTTGGCGGCCACTTCGACTGCAACAGAACCTGAGTCGCTGAAGAACACCCGGTTCAAAGGTGCCGGGGTGATCTGGATCAGTCGTTCAGCAAGGTGCACAGCGGGAGCGTGAGTGAGCCCCCCAAACATCACGTGGCTCATCTTGCCGAGCTGCTGCACCACCGCAGCGTCAAGAACCGGATGGCGATAGCCATGTATCGCCGCCCACCACGAGGACATGGCATCGACTAGATGCCGACCATCAAGCAGCGTGAGGTGGACCCCTTCGGCGGAATCCACGACGAGAGGCGCAAGCCCGGGGATGCTTGCGTAGGGATGCCAGATATGCGCCGCATCGAAAGCCAGCAACGCCGCCTCTGAATCTGGAGCCTGAAAGGAAGTCATCGAAAGTGATGATTGCAGGTCAACGAGTCAGACTCACACCGTGGATCAGGGCGCCGCAAGAATCCAGCCCAGGGCGTAGACGCCGCCAAAAGTCATGCCAGCCTTGTCGCGCCCACTGATGCGCGAGCCTTTGCCACCAGCGAGAATGACTACAGACCATTGCTTGTCTTGGTCACGGGAGCCCACGGCTTGAGCATGCCATGCGTGCGAGGGCGTCAAGGGACTCACATGTGGGAAGGAGGCAGATGAGCAGCAAGTCGATCACGGAGCAGCTTTCCTTCACCAAGGTCACTACAGAGCCCATCGTGATGGCGGATCTTGAATCAGCAGTACTGACCGACGAGATCGGTGCATCAGTGAATTTCATCGGCCGTGTGCGCAACCACGATCATGGTCGTGCGGTGCGTTCCCTCGAGTACGAGGCACATCCCAGCGCTGCCGACGTGCTCGACCTCATTTCCAAGACGATCACCGAACAATTCGCCGGAGTACGCCTCGCAGCTGTTCATCGCGTGGGACGACTATCGATCGGCGAAATAGCGCTGGGGATTGTGGTGGGATCCGCGCATCGCGGCGAGGCGCTTTCTGCTTGCAGCGCTTTGGTGGAAGAGATCAAATCTTCACTGCCTATATGGAAACTGCAGATCTTTGACGATGGAACATCGGAATGGGTGAACTGCCTGTGACCGCCTCGCATCTCATCGACAGCTTCGGGCGTGAGCATCGCGATCTTCGGATCTCGCTGACAGACAAGTGCAATCTTCGCTGCACCTACTGCATGCCGGAGGACTTCGCATCCTGGACGCCCAACGCAAATCTCCTTTCGCGCCAAGAGCTTGTGCGCATCGTTGGCGTGGCAGTGGCCCGAGGCATCACTTCTGTTCGCCTGACCGGTGGTGAACCGCTGCTGCATCCCGAAGTCGTGGAGATTGTGCGCGATATTGCGCACCTGCCGAACGCGCCCGCCATCTCACTGACGACGAACGGGCTGCTGCTGGCCGAGCTGGCAGCGCCTCTGCGCGAGGCGGGGCTGCAGCGCATCAACGTCAGCTTGGACACCCTGGATCGCAAACGCTTCGCCGAAGTCACCAAACGCGATCGTCTCGATGATGTTCTCGCCGGGATTGCCGCAGCCGAATTGGCGGGCATCAGGCCGATCAAGATCAACACGGTCCTGCTGAACGGCGTCAACGAATCCGAGGCCAACGGTCTGCTTCGCCACGCGATTGCTGCTGGATGGTCACTCCGGTTCATCGAGCAGATGCCATTGGACGCAGGCGGGATATGGTCGCGCGCGACGATGGTGACCGCTGCACAGACCATTGAAGCGCTGAGCGCTGAATTCCACCTCGAAGCACTAGACAACAGAGGCAGCGCACCCGCGGAGGAGTACCTCGTCAATGGCGGACCGGCCACGGTCGGCATCATCGCAAGTGTGACCCAACCCTTCTGCGGGAGCTGCGACCGATTGCGCGTGACCGCCGATGGGCAAGTGCGCAATTGCCTGTTTGCGAGATCTGAATCAGATCTCCGCAGCATTCTGCGCGATCCCGAGCTCACTGAAGATCAGCAAACATCGGCCATTGCTCACGTCTTGGGACTCTCAGTGCTCGCCAAACAGCGCGGCCATGGCATTGGGGATCCCTTGTTCTTGCAGCCTGCACGGCCAATGTCAGCAATCGGAGGCTGACTCCTCAGCCGCCCGCAAATGGTGGCAGCACATCCACCACCGAACCAGCTTCAACTCTCGTACGGCTTGGTTCTTGCCCGGCTTGCAAGCCATCAATCAGAAACGAACAAGCCGGCAGGACAGCAGCCAAGGCGGGATATTGCGCGACCAATGCGGCGCTGATCGTGGCGATAGTTCCGGCCTCAAGTTCGACTTCAGATGTTCCCGCGGCGGATTTGGCTGCAGCGAAGAGTCGCACTCGCACGACTCCCTGTCCTTGACTCACGTCTGGCACGTTAGTGGCATCAACAGTCCCGCGACGAGCCTGCAAGGCGCTCGCCGTGCCCGACTACGCTGATGAGATGCGGACTCCGCAGGAATATCTGACGTCACTTCTGACTGGCACTGCACCTCTTGCTGCCACCACGCTTGCGCTCGCCGAGGTCGACGGCTGCGTGCTTGCCGAGGATGTTCTCGCATCATGGGCCTTGCCTTCCTTCGCGAACTCATCGATGGATGGCTATGCCGTTGTCTCGCAGGACGTCATTGACGCAACGCAGACGCAACCCGTTCGACTGACCGTCATCGAGGACATTCCAGCCGGATCCTGGCCAACACTGGAAATCACCTCGGGTACCGCGGCACGCATCATGACTGGGGCTCCCGTGCCAACAGGTGCAGATGGAGTCGTCAGAGTCGAGCACACAGATGGCGGCATGCCCATTGTTGAAGTGCACGCCGCTGCCGGCGGCCACATTCGGCAGATCGGTGAGGATGTTCAGCCAGGAGAGCGAGTTCTGACTGAAGGCCAGGTCATGTCTGCGCGAACTATTGCGCTTGCTGCAGCCGTAGGTCGTGCCTCGGTTCTTGTTCAGCCAAACCCTCGCGTCGCCTTGATTTCCACCGGCAGTGAGTTGGTTGAACCTGGGCAGCCTTTAGCGCCAGGCCAGATCAGTGACGTCAATGGCGTCATGCTTGAGATCAGCCTGCGCGAGATCGGTGCGCACGTCTTCCGAACATCAATCGTTGAAGATGACGCAGTTGTGCTTGGCCAAGCCTTGGAAGATGCCGCGAAGAATGTCGACCTCATCATCACCACTGGCGGAGTGAGCATGGGCGTATACGACACCGTGAAAGAGGTGCTGAGCAGGCTGGGCACGGTGACATTCGAGCGCGTTGCGATGCAGCCAGGTATGCCCCAGGGCTTCGGGCACATCGGTTCGACAGCCACCCCGATCATCACTCTTCCAGGCAATCCCGCCAGCGCCCTCGTCTCCTTCGAGGTATTCGTTCGTCCCGTCGTGCGCCACCTTCAGGGGCGCAAGGTCGCCGAATTCAGCAGCGGAACGGTAACTGCTGGTACCGAGTTCAGTTCTCCAAAGGACAAGATGCAATTCGTGCGAGCACAATTCATCACTTCAACATCTGCCTCGCCTATAGGGGCGCAGGGTTCGCACATTCTGGGTGGGCTTGCACAGGCTGAGTGCCTGCTGATCGTGCCTGCAGAAATTGAGCAGGTACGTGCGGGTGACACACTTGCCTTCATTGATCTGCGAAGGGAAACGCGTTGACCACGGACAAACTCACACACCTTGATGATGAGGGTCATGCCCGAATGGTTGACGTGACAGAGAAGTCCATCGCAGTGCGCAAAGCGACAGCGTCAGCCCGTGTTCGCATGGCGAAGTCGACAATCGCTCTGCTAAGGGATGGTCAGCTGCCCAAAGGTGATGCGCTGGCCGTGGCTCGAGTGGCCGGCATCATGGCCGCCAAGCGCGCCCACGAACTCATTCCGTTGTGCCATCCCATAGCGATTCACGGTGTCGAGGTTGATCTCGTGATCGGCGAGGAGTCAGTCGATGTCTCGGCCACTGTCCGAACCGCCGATCGCACGGGCGTTGAGATGGAGGCGCTCACCGCTGCCAGCGTCTCTGCCTTGACGATGATCGACATGATCAAGGGCGTGGATCGCTTGGCATACATCGATGCACTGCAGGTTGATTCCAAGGAGGGCGGGCGCTCGGGCACCTGGATTCGACCATGACTCGCGCACTTGCCATCACGATTTCGACAAGGGCCGCCGAAGGCACTCGCTCAGACCTCTCGGGCATTGCCTTGGTCAATGGCTTGAGGAGCATGGAGTTCGAGGTCGACGGACCAGTGGTCGTGGCCGATGGCGAACCCGTCGAAGGTGCCTTGCGGGCCGGCCTTGCGCAGGGCTACGAACTCATCATCACTACCGGCGGCACCGGACTTAGCCCAACGGACGCGACTCCAGAGGTCACCGCTCGACTCATCGAGCGGCACGCACCCGGCATACCAGAGGCACTGCGCGCAGATGGAGCCAGACGCGGAATTCCCACAGCCCTGCTCTCCCGCGGCATTGCCGGAACCAATGGCCGAACGTTGATCATCAACCTGCCCGGCTCTCCTGGCGCGGTCAGTGATGCCCTTGAGGTGCTGCGCCCAATCCTCAGTCACGCAATCGATCAGCTCCGAGGTGCTGATCACCCGAGCTCGCCCAGTCCCTGAGGGGTCTCTTGATATTTCCGGCACGAATCGTGCTCGGAGCGCACCCATCGCATTTGCGAACAGGTGTCAATTAGGATGACGACATGATGTGCGGATTCCGGCTCCCTGCAGTGCGTGGCGACTGTCCGCCCGCGCATGCCTGTCGGGCATAGCCCAACTACCACGGCAATCCCGCGCTCTGCTCACATTGGAGTCTGAGCGCACTGTGGGCGCATCCCACCCCAACACATCCACCGCACAATTCTTGTTTTGAAAGGCTGCCTCACGTGAACTGGGGAGAGCAACTTCGCGAGCACGACATCCGCATCACTCCGCAACGGCAGTTGGTGATTGAAACCGTCGAGCGGCTCCATCACTCCACCTCTGAAGAAATCCTGACTGAAGTCAACAAGTCATTTCAGGGTGTGAACCTGTCAACGATCTATCGGGCTTTGGAAGTGCTTGAAGATGCCGGGCTTGTCGCTCACACGCATCTGGGCCATGGGGCTCCGAGTTACTACATCGTCAATGACTCCGAGCACATCCACTTGGTATGCAACATCTGCGGCCAGTCAGAGTGCATCGGCGAAGGCGTTGCCAATGAGTTGCGCGTGCAGGTCCACGCCCAGCATGGCTTCGATGTCGACATGGGTCACCTCTCGATTCATGGCACCTGTCGCAATTGCACTGAGCTCGCGCAACTCCTTGAGCCGACTCAGGTCGCTCACGCCCACTAGAGGCACGAATCTGACACCGCTCTAGGATCGATTCGTGAGTCCGCGCATCCGAGTCAGCAGACAGTTGCGCATAGTTCGTGGGCTCGTGCTTGGCTTTGCCATGGTGGTCTTGACAGCCACGGCGCATGCAATTGCTCACGGTCAACTGCCGGATGCTAATGCATTTCTCCTGCTGACCCCCATCAGTGTGGGACTGGGAATCATCGCGTTGGAAAGACCTCGCGGCACGCTGTGGTTCTTGATCTACGCTCTCGGAGTGCAGAGCCTCATGCACGTTCTGCTCGTCACCGCAGCAGCACATTCGTCGCAACATGCATCGCTGCTGCCGAGTCTGGGAATGACAGCGTCACACCTTGTCGCTGCCGCGATTCTGGCCATCCTGCTTGCGCGAGGAGACTCACTCCTTCTGCGCTGGCTGTCCTACATGCGCACCATCTTGATTGCTGCCTTGCAACCATTTGCTCTGGTGCTGCCTTGGCGCGTCGAGAATTTCGATGATGCACCCACTCTCCTTGCACGACTCACCATCGAATTCGCTATTGCACGAAGGGGCCCACCAGAACGTCGTCAGTAAGGCATTTCGTCAGCGCAACACGTGCTGGCTCACAATTTCTGACTACTTTCAAAGGACTATTCATGCAATCACGTTTGTACAAGAATGCGCTTCGCTCAATACTCGCAAGTTCAATCGTTGCCGCAACAGCCATAGGTGCTGCCAATTCGGCAAGCGCTCACATGGGGCTTGATCTTCGCGGGGCAGCGCAGACAGCGGGAAAGAGTGCCGTGATCTTCTTCCGGCCAGGACACGGGTGTGATGGTGATGCCACAAATTCGATCACCGTCACGATTCCAACGGGAGTCACTGGTGTGAAGGCTCAGCAGAAAGCCGGGTGGACGACAAGCGCCACAGCCGACACGGTCTCGTGGACGACCGGAGTGCTGCCCGACGAACAGTTCGACGACTTTGGACTGCGCCTCACTTGGCCGAAATTGCCCGCGGGTGTGGCTTCACAGACCTTCTACTTCAAGACTGTGCAGACATGCGACGCCGAAATCAGGGTGTCAAGATCCGGTGAGGAAGCCACGATCACCGGCGCACTTCCCGGATACGAAGGCGAGAGCGTCGATCTGTTCAGCGGTGCAGTTCCTCTCACCAAGCACGCAATTGTGGTGGGACCAGAAGGAAAGTTCACGCTGAAGACGACTTCAATCAAGGTACCTGAGGGAACCGAGGTCGTGGCGAAGCTCAATGGCAAGCGGGTAGGCAACTCCACGGCCGGCGCCGAAGCCTGGATTGACCTGCCAATTGCAGGATCGTCCGCGGCCCTTGCCTCCCCTGCTCCTTCTGTCACAGTCGTGGCATGAGAGGGCTGATTTCAATGCGAAAAGCCCTCGTGGCTGCAATGGTGGGTTCACTCGTGCTTCTTGTGAACCCACCATCAGCATCAGCCCATGCAGACTTGAAATCCAGCACACCGCGCAATGGTGCCGTCATCGCCACGGCTCCGAAGACCGTCTCGCTGACTTTCAGCGAACCCGTCGATGTGGAAGAAGTCAGCCTGCTCAATGCCAAGGCTGAACCGATCGCCTCGAGCTTCAAAGCCATCGGGGCCACGATCACGGTGACGCCAACAACTCCATTGTCAGTCGGTGCAAACTCAGTTCAGTGGAAGGCTCGATCTGACGATGGTCACACCATCACAGGTGCTCTCGCATTCATTGTCGGCGAGCCCACACCAGCCGGAATGCCGAAGTCGATTTCGACCACTCCCAAGATCACCACAGTGCTCAATGGAAGCCGCAGTGGACCACTCAACGTCGTGTTCAGCACCTCCGCAACGAGCGGTGAAGTGGAATGGTCCAATCCGGCATTCGACGGGCCATTCACCTGGCCAATCTCCGGGAACGGCAAGCAAGCCAAGGCGTCCGGCATCCTTCCCACAACTGGCAAGTGGACGATGCGGGCCACATTGATCGGTAAAGCCGGTTCAGTGATCGTGACGAACGGAGCGGTCAGTCTTGGCTAGTACTCGAACGCGCATCGCGAGCATCGCGCTCATCATTGTTGCTCTGGGTGGCTTGGGTGCGAACAGCGCCCAAGCCCACACCCAGTTGGTGTCATCCACCCCGGCCGATGGCGCACAACTCGTATCAGCTCCTAGATCTGTGGAGTTCAGGTTCGACGAACCTCTGCTTCCGAGTCTGGACACCGTCTCGATCAATGACGAGTTGGGTGCAAACGTCTACAGCAGCAAGATCAAGCCCACCGATACATCCTTGGAGATCGAATGGCCGGCGACCCTGCCAGCGGGCACGTACCAAGTCGCCTACCGCGTGGTTTCGGCAGATGGGCATCCCGTGACAGGTGCAATAACGTTCAGCTTCGGCAATTCAGCTGCGCAGCCTTCAGTTGAACCCACACCAATTGAAGACTCTTCGATGGAGTCCTCTTTTTCACCGTGGGCGATGGCGATCGCCGCTATCTTGCTCGCCGGATCGATCGCGGCGATCTACGTCCTGGTGAAGCGCAGGCGCTGATCAGCCGCCGGCAACAGCCGGGATAATCGAAATCTGAGCGCCATCAGCGGTAGGTGATGCGAGTCCCTCGATGAAGCGGACATCGTCGTCGTTGACGTACACATTGACGAAACGACGAAGCTGTCCGTTGTCATCGAGGACTCGTGCCGCGATGCCAGGGAACTGACCTTCAAGGCTGGTGATGACCTCCTGCAAAGTCGTGCCTTCAGCCGTTACCTCAGCTGCTCCAGCCGTGTAGGTGCGCAGGATTGTGGGGATGCGGACTGTGGCACTCATTTGATGACCTCCGTGTAAGCAGCTTCGAATTCGTCGAATGACGGGGAGACGGTGATGGTGGGACCACTGGTGGGTGCGACAGCATCCAAGGTCTTCAGTCCATCGCCAGTATTGAGCAGGACAACCTCAGCGGCGGGATCGATCAAGCCTTCGCGCAACAACTTGCGGTAGGTACCGACCACAACGCCGCCAGCAGTCTCGGCGAAGATGCCTTCGGTCTCGGCAAGCAACTTGATGCCCTCGACGATCTCGTCATCGGTGACGTCTGAAATCGCGCCCTTGGTGCGGCGCACAACATCGAGGGCGTATGGCCCGTCGGCTGGGTTGCCGATTGCCAGCGACTTCGCAATGGTGTCGGGCTTCACTGGCTTGATGAACTCTTGGCCGGCTTGGAAAGCCTGCGATACCGGCGAGCACCCAGTGGCCTGCGCGCCAAAGATCTGCGTTGGATGGTCCGACACCAGCCCTAGGTCAACGAACTCACGGAATGCCTTGTCGACTTTGGTCAGCAGTGAGCCAGACGCAATAGGTGACACAACAGCGTCCGGCAAGCGCCAACCAAGCTGCTCAGCGGTTTCGTAGCCAACTGTCTTGCTGCCCTCTGCGTAGTAAGGACGCAGATTGACGTTGACAAATCCCCAGTCGCGCGATGCCGCCACTTCGGTACAAAGGCGATTGACATCGTCATAGTTGCCGCCGATCGCTACGAGCACTCCGCCATAGACCGCGGTCGTGACGATCTTGCCTGCTTCGAGATTCGAGGGCACGAACACCACCGACTTCAATCCCGCGCGGGATGCCGCAGCAGCAACAGCGTTCGCGAGGTTGCCGGTCGATGCGCAAGCGATGGTCTCAAAGCCCAGACGACGTGCGTTCTCCAAGGCCACCGCGACGACTCGGTCCTTGAACGAATGGGTGGGATTGCCTGAATCGTCCTTGACCCATACCGCTTTGGCCCCCAGAGCTGCGGCGAGATTGTCGGCGCGAACGAGCTTGGTGAACCCTGGCTGCAGCCCGGGTCGATGACCTGCGCCGGGAACCACGGGGAGCAAACCCTCGTAGCGCCACATGGATAGCGGGCCGGCTTCAATCTCTTCGCGCGTGATGCTTCGTTCCTGGTAGGCGACTTCCAGCGGGCCGAAACACTCGAAGCAGGCATAACTGGCGTCAAGTGGGTACAGCGCGCCGCATTCACGACACTTCAGGGCTAGGGCAGAACCGAGTTCTGGGTCGGTACCCAATGTTGCTGTCATCTTCGCGAGGCCTCTCTGGCTCATCTGTCCTGGTGTACAGGTCGGAGTTGGCACCGAACTTTGAAGGCCTCGCGAACGAGTATTCAAATAGGTTGCCGGGGCTTCAACGGGCCGTATCCCTCTGCCCCTCTGGATGAGGTATTCAGTTGTGAGGAGAACTTTAGCCGGTGGGACTTGTCACACCAAATGGGGGCCTTGCCAGCTGCGCTGACTAGGAACGGCGGATGCGGCCAAGCACCTTCAGCGCAACCGCGCTTGCCAAGGTCCCTGCCACAACTGCGATGCGTTTGGGTCGCACGTCGCCGTTCTCGTCGACAAAGGCACCGGCGACAACGCCGAGCCCCCGCCTGGCAAAAGCGCCCGGCGTGAGCTCACTTTGGAGCTCCGCTACTGAGGCAAGGAGATCGTTGCGTGCAGCGGTGACCTCAGCAATGAGCGCAAGGATCGCTGGATCATGGGTCTCAACAGAATCTGTGGCCACCTGCGCAGCCTACGCTGCTCATGCCCGCAGCTGGAATTGCTGCCTTATTCGCAGTTGAGATTACTTGCAAGTTCTTTGCTATTACTCTTCGGGGACATTAGAGTGCCCGAATGCGCCGACAACTGCTGATCTTGCCGGTACTCACATCGGCTGCCCTGCTGCTCGCCGCTTGTTCCTCCAGTGACGATCAAGCCACTGCATCAGACACCCTGCTCGTGGCAACGACGGTCTCTCCCCTCACCTCCATCGCGTCAAGCATCGGTGGCGACAAGGTGCGGGTAGAAGGCATCGTTCCGGAGGGAACCAACAGCCACACTTACGAGCCAGCCCCTCAAGTTGCCGAACTACTGAGCAAGGCCGACATCATCTTCATCAACGGCCTGAAACTTGAAGATCCCACCGCGGACCTCGCGCGGGAGAACATGAAGTCAGGTGCAGATCTGATTGAACTTGGCACCATGACCCTGCCGGAGTCTGACTACATCTACGACTTCTCCTTCCCTAAGGAGGAAGGCAAGCCCAATCCGCACCTGTGGACTGATCCGCTGTACGCAATCAAGTACGCAGGAGTCATTCGCGACGAGCTCTCCAAGCGCGACCCGAGTAACGCCGGCTACTACCAAGCCAATTACCAAGCCTTCGAGAAACAGGCAACTGCGCTGGCAGATGCGATCCGCGCCGATCAAAAGACTGTCCCTGCGGGCAATCTCAAACTGTTGACCTACCACGACGCCTATGCCTACTTCGCGAAGAATTTCGGCTGGCAGGTCATTGGCGCAGTGCAGCCAAAGGACTTCGCTGACCCAACGCCAGCCGAGGTTGCAGAACTGATTGATCAGGTCAAGAGCCAGAAGGTTCCAACAATTTTCGGCTCTGAAGTCTTTCCTTCAAAAGTGCTTGAAGAAATTGGTCGCGCAAGCGGAGCCAGGTACGAGGACACCTTGCGAGATGACGATCTTCCCGGCGCTCCAGGCGAGGCCGATCATTCTTGGATTGGGCTCATGAAGTATGACTACATGACGATGATCAAGGGTCTGGGTGGCACTACGGCGAACCTCGCAGCAGTCAGCACAACTCCCACTGCTCCCGATACTGCCGTCTACCCACAGTGACAGGTATCGGCGAGGGTCCCGAGCTCATCCAACTGGACGGAGTTGATGCCGGCTATTCCCACCATCCCGTTCTGAGCGACGTGAACTTCCATGTTCACGAGGACCAGTTCACCGGAATCGTGGGCCCATCGGGAGCTGGCAAGACCACGCTCCTGCGTTTGCTGCTTGGCACCTTGAAGCCGATGAAGGGCCGCATCACTCAGGCCAATGGCTTGCGCATGGCCTATGTGCCGCAGTTGGAAACGGTGAGTTGGAACTTTCCCGTCACCGTTCGCGAGTGCGTACTTATGTCACGCAAGGCAGCGAACCAACTTCCCTGGGCCAGCAAGCCGGAGAAGTCTCAGGTCGCCGACGTCCTCGAGCGACTTGGGATCGGCGACTTGGCCGAGCGCCATATTCGCGAGCTGTCCGGCGGACAGCAGCAACGCATGTTCCTGGCCCGCGCTCTGCTGCGTCAACCCCAGATCATGCTGCTGGATGAGCCAACGAGCGGCGTGGATGTTTCGACCCGCCATGACGTACTCCACCTCCTTGCCGATCTGCATGAAGAGGGTGTCGCAATCGTGCTGACCACACACGACCTCAACGGAATTGCCGCGCATCTGCCTCATCTGGTCTGTGTGAACAAGGGCATCATCGCCTCCGGCACACCCAATGACGTCATGAATCCCGACGTGCTTGAGCGAACTTTTGGTGCGCGCATGGAAGTGCTGGAGCACCTCGGTATGCGCATCGTTGTCGAAGAAGGACCGCACATCGGTGCGATCGGAGGCACGGTCTAGATGGACACACTCCTTGAACCGCTCCAATACGCCTTCTTCCAGAAGGGACTGCTGGTGGCAGCGCTCTCTGGAGCGCTTCTTGGCTTCATCGGTGTCTACATCGTCTTGCGCGGGATGAGCTACATCGGCCACGGTCTCTCGCACTCGATCTTCGGTGGATTCGCGGCATCACAACTCTTCGTGGCCAACTTCTACATCCTGGGCGCAGGTCTGTGGGGCATTGCTTCGGCACTCGCAATCACCGCGGTGACCAAGCGGAGCCGCCTTGGCGCAGATGCCGCGATCGGTGTGATCACGACTGCATCCTTCGCCCTCGGTGTTGCACTCTTTGCAAAGTTCGGCACGAGCGGACCATCGTTCGAGAACGCGCTCTTTGGCAGCATCCTTGGGATAAGTCCGCAGCAAATCTATGGACTGATTGCCGTCTGCATCCTGACCGGTGCTTTCGTTTTCCTGCGCTACCGCGCGCTGCTGTTCAGCACCTTCGACCCAGAGGTCGCTGCGGTTTCAGGAGTCAATGTCGCGCGCATTGAAGCAATGCTCATGATCGTTCTTTCGCTGGCAATCCTTGCAACCCTGACCATCATCGGCGTAACCCTCGTGGCGGCGATGCTTGTGATCCCAGCAGTGATTGCCCGCATGCTCACCGATTCATTCGGGCGGATGCTGACGTACAGCACCGTGATTGGACTCATCTGCGGCTTGGCTGGCATGTATCTCAGCTACTACGCAGGCGTACCGTCCGGCACGATGATCGTGCTCGTCGGAGCGGGGCTCTTTGTGATCGTCCTCGCCATCACAGGCACTCGAGGGCTCCGCCGTTCAGCCGGGCTCGACGCCCACACCGACGCCAGCGCACTCGCACCAGTCGTTCGCTGAATGTCTCTTACTTCCGACACCGGGCGAATACAGTTCGACCATGGCTCTGCAACCCAAGGACAATGCTCCAGCATTCGCGCTCAAGGATGACAAAGGGGAGACTGTTCGCCTGTCGCAATTCAAGGGCAAGCGCGTGGTTGTGTATTTCTATCCGGCGGCGTTGACTCCTGGATGCACGAAGCAAGCCTGTGACTTCACAGACAATCTCAAGGTCTTCGACAAGAGTGACTACGTCGTGATTGGCATCTCACCAGACAAGCCGGAGAAGCTTGCGAAGTTCAGGGAGCGCGATGACCTCAAGATCATCCTGCTGTCTGATCCTGAGAAGGAGATCCTCAAGAAGTACGGAGCCTTCGGTGAGAAGAAGCTCTACGGAAAGACGGTGGTCGGCGTCATTCGATCGACCTTCATCATCAGCCCTACCGGCAAGATCGAGCACGCGCTGTACAACGTGAAAGCCACTGGTCACGTCGCCAAGTTGATGCGCGACCTGCAACTGAGCTAGCTGTCAGAGGCTCGGATTATCTTCGAGCATGCCAAATATCAGGAGATATGACGACTGTGCATTGTCAGAGGCAGTCATACGATCAAAGTCGATCGCTGGAGTCCTACGAGAACTCGGAATACGGCAAGCCGGCGGCTCGCATCACCACGTAAGCAACCGGATCAAGGGCTTAGGTCTGGACACGTCACATTTCACAGGTCAGGCGCATAGCCGAGGTATCTACAGACCTCGCCTTCGGGCCGAGGAAGTACTTGTTCTGCTCCCAGCAGACTCTCCTCGCCGCAAGACGTACCTCCTGCGACGCGCGCTAATTGAACTGGGCACTCCACTCGCATGCTCTGGATGCAGCACTGGCCCAGAATGGAACGGCAACGCATTGACTCTTGAAATCGACCATCTCAATGGCAACTCTCGCGATTGCCGTCCACAGAATCTGCGATTTCTGTGCCCGAACTGCCATTCACAAACTCCGACGTACTGCCGTCAAATAGCCAACCGCGCAACCTCAAATCTGCCCAGCAATCCACGCTGACTTAGACTCCATTACCCACGCGGAAGTGGTGGAATGGCAGACACGCGGCGCTTAGGACGCCGTGCTCTAGGGCGTGCGGGTTCAAGTCCCGCCTTCCGCACCGATGAACGACTCGTGAGAGGGGCAGGAAGTCCAAATGGACCGGTCTCCCACTCATCAACTCCCAGGGGAGTTGATTGACGCCATCATCTCGGTCGGCAGCGAATCGAATCTGGACGCCGTCCTGCGACAGATCGTGTCAGCAGCGACCAAGTTGGTTGATGCCAAGTACGGCGCCCTGGGGGTGCTCTCCTCCCCCACATCTCATCGGCTTTCCGAGTTCATCACCGTAGGAATGAGCGAAGAGGAGATTGCCGCGGTTGGTGACTTCCCAAGCGGGCAGGGCGTGCTGGGCGTGCTCATCCATGAACCCTTCCCTTTGCGCCTTGACGACCTCACTCGCAGTGCGGATTCCTTCGGCTTTCCCCCAAACCATCCGCCCATGCGCACCTTCCTAGGCGTCCCGATCCGGGTGCGCGACGAAGTGTTCGGCAACCTGTATCTGACCGAGAAACGCGGCGGAGAATTCAACGAGGACGACGAGCGCTTGGTCGTCGCCTTGGCCGGGACCGCCGGAATGGCCATCGCGAATGCTCGCCTGCACGAGGCGGGGATCCTGCGCGAGCGCTGGCTCACCGCTGCTGCCGCCATGACGACTGAACTGCTGTCGCCCCAAACCCAGGTCTCTGCCCGGGAGATCATCGGCGCCCATCTGCAGGCAGTGGCACCGACAACCCAGACCTTTGCGATCCTGGCAGGCGAGGACCCGCTCACCACCACCGACACTGGCAGCAGCCCACCAGCAATTGCGCAAGCCGAAATCACGCGAGGCGGAGCCCCAGACGTGCTGATCGGCATCGTGCTTGCAGCTGAAAGCACTCCAGCGGACCTGGCAGCAATGTCTGCCCTCATCGGACGATTTGCCGAGCAAGCCACTCTTGCCCTCAGAGTTGCCGAAGCCCGGAGCAGTGCTGAAAGAGTTGCACTGTCCGAAGACCGCGACAGGATTGCGCGCGACTTGCACGACTTGGTCATCCAGCGGCTGTACGCGTCAGGGATGGCCCTTGAATCCACGGTCCGTCTCGTTGACAGCCCGGTCGCCTCTGAGCGCATTCATCGTGTTGTCGATGAATTGGACACCACCATCCGAGAGATCCGCACTGCCATCTACTCCTTGCAGGAACATGCACAGGAAGGCCAAACTGCGCCCAGTTTGCGTACGCGCACTCTGGAAGTCGCACAGGCCGCATCAGAGTCCCTGGGTGCCATGCCGACCGTGCTGTTCGAAGGGCCAGTCGACGCCATGGCTACCGACTATGTGACCACGCAAGTGGAAGCAGTACTTGTAGAAGGCCTGTCCAATGTGGCTCGGCACGCAGCGGCCAGTCATGTGCAGGTGACGATCACCGCCACACCTGTGGAATTGCAGGTGTGTGTCGTCGACAATGGCATCGGAATTCCGCCAACGGCACGTCGCAGTGGACTGGCGAATCTCGCTGCACGTGCGGCTGCGCTGGGCGGGACCTGCATCACAAGCGTCCCGGAGTCTGGCGGCACTCAACTGCTTTGGTGCGTACCGATTTCCGGCGCCGAAGCAGCCGGCAACGAGAACTGACGTTCGGTCTTCGCAGCACATGCCACGACGACTCGTTCTACTCGACTGCGCCGCGCATTTCTGTGGCGAGCACAGCGACCTGTGTTCGTCGTTGCATACCCAACTTCGACAGCAACCCTGACACGTAGTTCTTCACAGTCTTCTCAGCGAGGAACAACCGCTCGCCGATTTGTCGATTCGTCAGACCCTCTCCGATGAGGGCAAGGATTTCCTTCTCGCGCTCGGTGAGGCGCATCAATGGATCTGCGGATTCCGTCTTGTGCTGAACACGCTCAACAACGCTTGTCGTCGTACGCTCATCAAGCAGTGAGCCGCCAGCCGCAACGGTTCGTACTGCTTGAACAAGGTCGGTGCCACGGATTTGCTTCAGTACGTAGCCCGATGCGCCGGCCAAGATCGCGTCCAACATAGCCTCGTCGTCAGCGAAAGAAGTCAGCATCAGGCACTTCAACTCAGGCATCTGCGAGCGCAACTCTCGGCATACCGTGACACCGTTGCCATCGGGAAGCCGAACGTCCAGAACTGCTACGTCTGCACTCAGGGCAGGCACGCGGCGCAAGGCCTGTTCGGCGGTGGATGCTTCGCCTACTACTTCGATATCGACTTCGGCTTCAAGCAGATCGCGAACGCCTCTGCGCACGATTTCATGGTCGTCCAGCAAGAACACGCGAATGACCTGCGCTTTTGGTGCTTGTTCTTCGGCGCTGACCACGCGTACTCCCTCCAGAGCTGAATCCCATTCCATCATGCAGGACCACCAAGCTCCTGCATCAGTGACCAAAGTCCCTAACGCGCCCCTCCGCGAGAAATCGATCTAGCGCCGGAGAGCAGCCGGAAACAACTCGGCAAGCACCGGTGCGATTGCACGCAGCGCGCGACCTCGATGGCTGATCGAGTCCTTGTCCCCGTCGCTCATCTCGGCCGTGGTGATCTCGAATCCAGTTGGAACAAATATCGGGTCGTAGCCAAAACCATTGGCTCCCCGAGGCTCACCGATGAGTGACCCTTCAACCACGCCCTCAACAATGCGTTCGTCACCTTCTGGCGTTGCAACTGCCACCGCGCAATGGAATGCGGCCCCTCGGCGGCCCGCGGGTACATGATCGAGCTGGGCAATCAACAGCTTCAAGTTGTCCTGATCACGTCCATGCGTGCCGGCCCAGCGGGCTGAATAGATGCCTGGCATGCCGTTCAGCGCGTCAACCGAGAGACCGGAATCATCACCGATCGCCGGCAGTCCGGTGTATTCGCATACTTCACGAGCCTTCAGGATCGCATTGGCGGCAAACGAGCTTCCGGTTTCTTCAACGTCTGGGAGGTCCGGAAACTCATCAGTTCCAACCAGCTCAATGTCCAGCCCAAGTTCAGTCAGGATGCGGCGCATCTCGATGATCTTGTGGCTGTTTCTGCTGGCGAGTACGAGCCGAACTGACATGACTGCCTAAAGGTTCGTCGCGAGTGCTGCATGCTGCATGACCGTCAGTTCCCGACATCCGTCGGTGGCAAGGTTGAGCAACTGGTCAAGGAGCGCGCGATCAAAGGGCTCGCCTTCGGCCGTGCCTTGCACTTCAACGAAGCGACCGTCACCGGTCATCACCACATTCATGTCGGTTTCGGCCCGCACATCATCGTCGTAGTGAAGATCAAGGCGCGGCACGCCATCGATAATGCCAACGCTGACCGCTGCTACCGAATCGATCATCGGATCAGATTTCAGGTGACCGTGCTCGATGCCCCAGTTGATCGAATCAATGAGCGCGACGTAGGCGCCTGTGATTGCCGCAGTGCGCGTTCCACCATCGGCCTGCAGAACATCACAGTCGATCAGGATCGTGTTCTCACCAAGCTTGGACATGTCGACCACGGCACGAATGCTGCGTCCGATCAGCCGCGAAATCTCCTGAGTGCGGCCGCCCAGCTTGCCCTTGACTGATTCTCGGTCGTTGCGTTCATTTGTCGCGCGCGGGAGCATCGCGTACTCGGCAGTGACCCAGCCCTTGCCACTGCCCTTCAGCCAGCGAGGCACACCCGGCGAGAAGGAGGCTGTGCACAGCACGCGCGTGCGTCCGAAGGAGATGAGGGTTGATCCCTCGGCCTGCTCCAACCAACCACGCTCAAAGGTGATGGGGCGGAGTTGATCGTCGGCACGGCCGTCAGAGCGAGGGGTCACAGAAGTCATGAGACGCAACTCTATTGCCCGGGTTCGGGCGAGAGTTTGAGCTAGCCGAAGTGACCGACTAAGCCAATCTCTGGACCCAGGAAACGCCTGCCCAGACGTTCGAATGCAGCCGGATCTCCGGTGGCAACGAAGCGGTGGACAGGCTCGCCCAGGTTGGGATCGCGCACCAACTCATGTGCCACGAGAGTCCGATACACGTCCTTGGCCGTCTCTTCAGCACTCGAGACCAAGGTGACAGATTCGCCCATCACGTACGACAGCACACCCGTGAGGAGTGGATAGTGCGTGCATCCAAGGACGAGAGTGTCGACATCGGCCTCATGCAGTGGATCCAGGTAGGCATGCGCGACATCGAGCAGATGCGCACCCGAGGTCACACCCGCTTCCACAAACTGAACGAACTCAGGGCAAGCCGCTGAAACGATCTGCAACTGAGGTGCGGCAGCGAAAGCATCTTCATATGCCCGCGAGGTGATGGTCATCTCGGTCCCGATGACACCAATGCGTCCATTGCGCGTCGCTGCAACAGCACGGCGCACTGCCGGATGAACAACCTCGACGACTGGCACGTCGTAGCGTTCACGCGCATCACGCAGGGTCGCGGCACTTGCTGAGTTGCATGCAATGACGAGCAGTTTGACGCCGTCAGCGACGAGCCGGTCCATGATCTCAAGGGCAAACTGGCGCACTTCAGCAATCGGCCGCGGACCATAAGGCCCTCGCTCGGTGTCACCGACATAGAGGATGGGCTCATGCGGCAGTTGATCGAGGATGGCACGGGCAACAGTGAGACCCCCGACTCCTGAGTCAACGATGCCGATCGGAGCGTCTGCCATAACCACTCAAGACTACGGCCAAGTTCCGCACAATCGGGCGAGTGATCCCTAGGCTGATGTCGACGACGTGCTCACGATGTTGAATTGAGCACCTTCACAAAGGGACACCATGTCTGGAACAGCCACCGTGCGCCGACCCATCGGCGTCTTGGTCGTCGCAATTCTGACGCTCATCGCCGCCCTCTGGAATCTGACGATCGGCTTCATTGCGATCATTTCCAGCTTCGGGGACAACCCGACCATGGATGATGTCTACGGCGTCACGCACACCATTCCCACGTTCACGCTCATCATGTACGGAGCAATGTCGATCTTCTTGGGACTGATCTACTTCTGGCTCACCAAGATGACGTTGATCGGATCCGCCACCGCGCACACGATCATCAGCGTCTTCATGGTCATCAACATCGTCTTTGGCTTCTTCCGCCTGCCATACGGCTGGTTTGCGATCTTCATCAGCCTGGTGATCCTGCTCGTGGTCAACACCAAGTCAGCGACTGTGTGGTTCAAGCAGAACGCGTGAACGCGCCACACGCTGGTGCGTCGATCCTGACGGATTGACGCCAGTCTTGCTTAGGCCCAGAGCTGGCCGTCGATAGCGGCTTCGGCTTCGTCCAAAGTGCCTTCGTAGGCGCCCGTCGAGAGGTACTTCCAGCCACCGTCACACACGATGAAGGCGATATCTGCTTCCTGGCCTGCCTGCACGACTTTGGCGGCGACACCGAGGGCAGCATGCAGGATTGCGCCAGTTGAGATCCCGGCGAAAATTCCTTCGATCTCTAGAAGCTCGCGCGTACGACGAAGCGCATCAAGTGGGCCTACGGAAAAGCGACTCGTCAACACAGACGAGTCATAGAGCTCGGGAATGAAGCCCTCTTCAAGGTTGCGCAGTCCGTACACCAACTCGCCGTAGCGAGGCTCGGCAGCGATGATCTGCACGTCTGGCTTCTTCTCGCGGAAATAGCGGCCTACCCCCATCAACGTTCCGGTGGTCCCAAGGCCGGCGACAAAATGCGTGATCGTAGGCAGGTCGTCAAGGAGTTCAGGGCCAGTTGTGTCGAAGTGCGCTTGAGCATTGGCTTCATTTCCGTACTGGTAGAGCATCACCCAGTCGGGATTCTCAGCAGCCAGCCCCTTGGCGACCCGCACAGCCTCGTTCGAGCCCCCTGCCGCAGGCGAGGTAATGACTTCGGCGCCCCACATCGTGAGTAGCTGCGTGCGTTCGATTGAGGTGTTCTCGGGCATCACGCAGATGAGCTTGTAGCCGTGCTGCTTTGCGACCATCGCCAGCGAAATTCCCGTGTTGCCCGAAGTTGGCTCAAGCAAGGTCATGCCTGGCTTGATCCGACCTTCGGCCTCGGCCTGGCGGATCATGGAAAGGGCCGCACGATCCTTCACCGACCCTGTGGGATTGCGGTCTTCGAGTTTTGCCCATAGGCGCACTGCAGGAGAAGGCGATAGGCGAGGCAGGCCAACAAGCGGGGTGTGGCCTACCGAATCCAGAAGGGAATCGAATCTCAAGGTCGTGAGACTTCAGCCGCCAGCTACTGCTGGCAGGATCGTGATGGCGTCGCGATCAGTCACTGCGGTGTTCAGGCCATCGAGAAAACGGACATCCTCGTCATTGAGGTAGACGTTCACAAAGCGACGAAGGCCACTGGAGTCGATCAGGCGTCCGCCGATACCGGGATAGTTCGCATCGAGGTTGGCAATGATTGCCTCGAGGGTCGGGCCTTCAGCGGTGACAGCCTTCTCGCCACCAGTGAATTCACGAAGGATCGTCGGTACCCGTACTTCGGTGGCCACTGGTTCTCCTCAGCGAAAGACAATAGTTTTCCGTTCAACCACAGAGTATGGCGGGCTATTCCAGCTGACTACCTGAGATTTGTCAGCTGCCAAGGCTTTGCAGATCGATGATTTCGATGGCTTCCTCGGTTACCTCACCATCGACGATGCGATAGGACCGCAATTCATAGGGGCCTTGGGCATTTCCCGTCTCACGGGTCGAGATCAGTACGTAGTGGGCTCCAGGCTCGGATGCCAAAGCGATATCTGTCCGCGAAGGGTAGGCCTCGGTCGCAGTGTGCGAGTGATAGACCACGATCGGGTCTTCGTCTCGCTCGGCCATCTCCTTGTACAGGCGAAACAGATCCCCAGAGTCGAACTCATAGAAGGTTGGTGACCGCGCTGCATTGACCATCGGAATAAAGCGCTCCGGACTGTCAGAGCCCTCCGGGCCAGCAATGACGCCACACGCCTCGTCCGGGTGGTCCGCGCGCGCATGTTCCACGATGCGATCAACAAGATTCTGACGAATGCGGAGCACAGCACAGACCTTACGGGAGCATGATTTGAACGAGCGAGTCCTGGAGATACGTCAGCCAGTCATAGACCCCGACCATCGCAAGGCGAGGATCGTCCTCTGGAAGTTCGGCCACTTCTTCGTGAAAATCGTCATCGATTCCGATGCGCTCACCAAGGGCCAAGCGAACATCGTTCATGAACCCAAGCCAGCTTGGGCCAAGTGACAGTGGAAACAGCACTTTCTCGCCAGATCGCTCCAGACAGTCCTGCACGGTTTGAGCGTGATTCTTCTTTGTCTGACGCAGATCGCGTTCGGTGAATCGACGAAAATCCGAGGAGGCAGCCGCATCCTGGGCGTAGGCCTCCGGGAACAGGCGCAGAAGCACCGGGTCTAGCGGTGTGAACGCGGCCGCATCAATGCCCACCGCTACCGCGAGCGGATCGGCATCAGGATCGGAATCGCCGGGCGAGACCAGATCAATCATCTGTTCGCAAAGTGACAGCAAGAGCATCCGCTCAACGGGCTCCAGCCGCAACAGAACGCGCCCATTGGGCTCCAACATGAATCCGCCCGACACTAATCGTCCTTTTGCAAGGTGGCCCATAACCCAAAGCCATGCATCGCTGTGACATCGCGCTCCATCGATTCGCGCGAGCCATTGGACACCACAGCACGACCCTCCTCATGAACATCGAGCATGAGCTTCTCGGCCTTCTCACGGTCGTAGTGAAAGTAGGTCATGAAGACGTACGTCACATACGACATCAGGTTGACCGGGTCGTTCCACACGATCGTGATCCAAGGCCGATCTGGCTCGTGCAGAGTCTCGGTCTGCTCCACCTCAGCCGGCGCGATGGACATACGACAAGTCTTGCGTACGGTCAATCTGGCAAAGCACGCAGTGCTACTTCACGCTCACAAAGAAGGGTTGCGATGCGCCCGCACTCAGTTGAGCCGTCGCTGCGGCAGTTGCACGATACGTACGTTCGCCCCTCTGCTTGGGCGCGATGAAGGAGACCTTTGCAACACCTGCGGCGTTGGTTGTCCCCCTGGCAACCCGGACCCAGGCTGAGCCGCGCTGCTCTTGAATGATGACTCGCTGATCGGCTTGCGCTGGCAAGGCGACAACGCGCACGACGATCCTCGCCTTGGGACCGACTTGAGCCTTCTTCGGATTGGCGCGCACCCAACTGGCAACATCGACACGAGCCGGATCACTTGCCTGTTCACCGCGCCCTGCAGCAGCTGGCACAAAGACTCGCCAATTGCCTGCTGCGGTGAACGTCGGAGTGAATCCGACTGTGCCGTCAGCAGCCAGCGGCGCAGTTGCAATCTGGACCCACGCTCCCTTGCCGCCCGCCTGGAACTGCAAGGCCGCATCAACGCCAGTCACTGGAGCTCCTTGGGAGTTGGCCGTGGCCGTGATGAGCGCTGAGCTGTTGAAGTCGGCCTTGGAAGGTGCGACCAGCACTACAGCAGTGGCAGCGGGAGCCAACTGCTGAGCGTAGGTGCGCAGCAACGGCCACATGGCAGGGCTATCGCCACCGATCGTCCAAAAACCCGACGCCGCAAGACCAAGCTGGCCCACCAACTGCGTGCGTATGAGGGCCGCTTGCGGTCCAACCCACCACATCACCCGTCGCGCTGTGCAGGTCTGTGATGCGCCAGTGCCGTCAGTCCACGTCACTGCCTTGTCGTATTCAATCCAGTTCTCAGCAGATGCTTGATCCCACTGCACGTCAGCCTCGGTCTTGCCCAGCGAGGTGAGCAGGGCCGGGATCGCTGCTGCCGTCGTCGAAGCCATCGAAGTCAATGAGTTGTAGGCCGTCTTGGCACTTCCAGAACTGCCCGCCTTGGGGCAGATGCCCGTGAGTTGAAAACTGTTGCCGGTCTTCTTGGTCCACGAACGTCCGTAGGCCGGCACACCCACCACCAATTTATTGGCAGGTGCCTGCGTGGTGGCGTACTGCATCGACGTTGTCACCCAGCCGATGGGAGCAATCGGACCAGGAGCGTTGTAGTGGAAGTCGTAGGTCATGATGCGAATGACATCTGAGGCAGCGGATATGCCGCCGATGTTGTACACCCAGTAGCCGTTGGTGCCGCCACAGGCATTGTTGGTTGAGCAAGGTCCAGGAATTGTCACTGAGAGTCTCTTGCCCTGTGCGTGCAGGGCGGCACTGAGCTCATTGATGAACGCAGTCCAGTTCGGCTGGGTTGCTGTCCACGTTGATCGTCCATCTGCGAAAGCGAACTGCTCATAGTCAAGGTCGATGCCATCGAATCCACGAGATGTCACCAGATTGACGATGTCAGCCACGTGCTGCGCCCGTTTTGCAGGGTCGGCCAATGTCGCAGCCATTCGCCCCTTGCCTGAGCCATCGGCGATGCTGGGAAGGATCGACAGTCCGGCGGCACGCAACTGAGCTATGGCCCAGGCAGAGTTGGCCTCAGCTTGGCCGAAGTTCGGATTGAAGACCACCTTGACCCCGGCCGTGCCGCCGGACACCGCGGAGAACCAGAAAGGTGAGACATCGGTCAGGATGTCGGCGTTGGCGACTGCGTTGGTCACTCCCTGAGGTGCCGATGGACTGGTCATCCAATAAGGCATCCAGCCCGTCACGATCTTGGGACTTCCCTGTGCCTGAGCAGCGGGCATAGCCAGACCAGTGGCGAGCAGCACGCTGGCCAACATGGCTACGCGCGCAATGGCAACTAGTCGTCGCACAGCAGATCTCCAATGTCGGAAACGATGAGACTCCATTGTGCGTCATCACATTCCGAGAGCCGAATTGCTGAGTTGCCTTGGTCGTGTCGCATGATGGCTCCATGCGGCGTGCGTTTCAGATTCACCAATCCGGTCTTGTGCTATTGACTGCAATCAGCCTTCTCACAGCCGCCAGTGTAATCAGCATGCCACCGGCCGCCAGCGCTGTTCTGACTGAAGCGCAATCACCTGCAGAATCACGCGTCAACAGTCGCATTTCACAACGATTGCATAACAAAGCCATTGGCAAGGATGTAGCGCTCGTAGTCATGGACGCTGAATCTCAACGCATCATCGCCTCACGCGATGCAGATACGCCGATGCTTCCCGCTTCGAATATGAAGATCGTCACTGCTGTGAATGCGCTGTCCACGATGAGTCCCACCCAAACATTCACGACTGCTGTGTTCAACGGCACCCAACCAGGACACATCACTTTGCAGGGTGGTGCCGACCCACTGCTGACAGCTCGCAATCTGCGAAGCCTTGCTGATCAGACTGCTGCCTTGCTCGATCACGCACAGCCGCTGGTCGTGGACACCGATGTCAATCTGCTTCCACGGGCCAGCAACGGCCCTGGTTGGACGAAGGGCTACGTGCCGTACGTCGTGGCACCCGTCAGCGCATTGGCCAAGCTCGGCGATTACAGCCGCAGCCCGGTTGCGCACGCGCGTGACACCTTCATAGATCAACTGCGAACTCAAGGATTGAATGTGACTCCAGGTACTGAGATCGACGTGCCCGCTGGCACGCCTGCCCTGACGTCAATAAGTCCGCACACCGTTGCCGACGCAGTGCATCTCATGCTTCTGGATTCCGAGAACAATGTTGCGGAGTTGCTGTACCGACATGTCGCTTTGGCCACTGGACATGCAGCCACCTGGTCCGGAGCTGAGCAAGCGGCGCTCGCAAATTTTGACATCCTGGGCATCGACCGCAGAGCCTTGACTCTGGCCGACGGCAGCGGCCTTTCACGCAAAGATCGACTCACTGCACTGTCTCTTGCAGCTCTGCTTCGTCTTGCCAGCACAACGGATCCTTCGCGATACGCCGTGATGTTTGATCCTGGCTCTATGCCAACCTCGGGTGTAGATGGCACCCTTGATGATCGCTTTCATCGCTACAGCAGTAAGCCCAGCGCATGCGCTCGAGGGGCAATTAGAGCAAAGACTGGGACTCTGTTCGACACCATCGCACTTTCCGGAGTCACCCATGGTGTCGATGGGCGCGCAAAAATCTTCTCGTTTCTGGTCAACGATCGCCCGCAGGGAGTCAGCCCATTGAAGACCAGGCAGGCTGTTGATGGGCTGGCAGCGACCGTCACTGGATGCTGGTAGATCAGCGAAGCGCTCGTGAAATCTCGCCAGCGGCACGCGCTACACGAGGACCTACTTCTTGCTCTGGCAATTCTCGCAATGACACCACCCCCACGCTTGCTTCCAGGCCTGGAACTGAGTTGATCGGCGCGGCAATGCCATAGGCGCCTTGGGGTCCATCGTTCGTCGCCAGAATCCACGGCGGATCCAAGGGACGGCCAGCCGCAGTGCGCGCGGCCAAGATGGCCCGGCCAGCCGCTCCGGCTTCAAGCGGATGACGCGAACCAACGCGATACGCAACATGCACATCTGAACGGCTGGGCTCCACGACAACCGCTGCCACAGCTTCAAGGCCATCAACAATGGTGAGATGTGCCGTCGCGCCAACTGCGTCAGCCAAGAGCCTCAATGCTGGTAGCGCCACATCACGTACTACCGGTTGCACTTGGCGACCCATGGAGAGCAGCGCCAGGCCAAGACGGCATTTGCCGTCGGCTGACCTTCGAAGAAAGGCATGCTGCTCAAGGGTGACAACGAGGCGATAAATGACCGTGCGGCCAATGCCCAAGGTCTGAGAAATCTCAGTGACAGTCAGCCCATCAGGGGCGTCAGCGACTACTTCGAGAATGCGCAGGCCACGGCCCAGAGTCTGCGAAGTCTCGGCGGCCATGACACAAATGTAATGGCCCGCGGCAAAGCCGCGGGCCATTCACAATTCAAGCTATGCAGCGGCCTTCTTCACCATGAATGCACCGATGATCTCAAAGATGCCAATCACAATCAGCCAGATGCCTACCACCCAGGCAAGAGCCACGATGGTCATTGGAACCGTGAGCACGACAAACCCGCCAATGATGATGACGATTCCTGAGAAGATCAACCAACCCCGACCTGCTTGGCCCTTGCGCTCAATTCCCATGAAGAGATCGGCGAAGCCCCGGAACAAGAAGCCGATGCCGATGAAGATCGCAAGGATCCAACCAGCGATCAGCGCACTGTCGGTCTCCCACCATGCACGCAGTGCATAGAAGCCAATGAGCAAGGACAACACACCTGTGATGATGAGCAGGGCGCGAGTGCCACCACCTAAGCCGCTGCTGAATCCGCGCACGAATTGCCATAGACCCGAGATGACGAGCCAGATCGCAAAGAGCAGCGCCAAGGTCTTGATTGCGGTCTCTGGCTGCAATACGGCAAAGACTCCAACGACAATGCTGACCAGACCGACGAACAGCAGCACCCACCAGCTACGGCTGACGACCTCGATAATCTCGCTGGCCTCAGCGGTTCCTGTATCCACCGTGGACATACATCCTCCATATTTGTTCAAAAGGCGCTCAGCGCACCTAACGGAATCGTAGGGGCGCCACGAGGAGGATGGGCTCGCCCCACGCCCAACGCTCCTTGGGATTAGAGGCGCTGCCGCGACTTAGACCAACCGGATCGTGCGACTGACTCCGTCGGTAAACCACTTTGCACGGAGGGCGTCGAGTTGTCCCAATTTGTTCATCTTCTCCAGCACTGCATCAACGCACTCCAGCAAGGGGTCGCCAATCGGAAGCGCGACGTGATACGTCAACGCAGTGCTGGCAGGAGGGAACTGGCCCACGACAACCAAGGGCTCACTTGATGTCGCAAGGATGCTCGGCACATCTTCAACCGGCACAACCATGCCTGCGATGTGGCGATCGCGAATCGCTGCCTTGATCACCGCATTCGATAGATAGGCCACCGGATCCAGACCCAATTCATCCCTCACGTAAGCCTGGCTCGTGGAACCCAGCACAACTCCAAGTGTCGACTTGACGAGCTCAGAAGTTGAGGTCACTTTGGTGATAGGCGTGTCGGGAAGCGCCAACAGCACTTGAGTTTCAGTGAAGTAGGGGCCAGAGAATTCCAGGCTGGCGCTGAATTTCTGCTTCTGAAGTTGGGCAATCGCAATATCGAAATTCGGATGCCCATCGCGATCGAATACTCGATCCAGTTTGCTCCAGCCGAGTTGGCTTGCCTCAAAGCCGAGTCCCTCACCCAGCTCGTTGGCAATATCGACATCAAAGCCAATTGGCCCGGTCAATGAACGCTGTGTGTAGTAAGGGGGCTTGGGCTTGGCATGCGCGACGGCTAGACGCCCGGAGTCAAGAGTCGTCAGATTCGCAAAAGAGCAGTCTCCTATGCCGGGGGCAAGCCCGGTCGCCGTCACCGGCTCAGGTGGGAGCCCTGCCGGCTGAGGCGACGCACACCCGGCGATACCCAGCCCGATCGCAAGGCAGAGGAGCGAAAGTCGCATGCCTGTGGAACGCGAACGATGAGCGCGCGGGATATTAATCGCCACCGCGTGGCAGGGACTCATGGATCTTCTTGCAGTCTGGGCAAATCGGAAAGCGTGAGGGATCGCGGCCCGGAATCCACACCTTGCCGCACAGTGCCTTGACCGGTTCGCCGGTGACTGCGCTTTCAACAATCTTTGCTTTCTCCACGAAATGGGCAAATCGCTCGTGGTCACCATCGTCATTGCTCAGTCGAGTCGACTCTTCAAGAAGCGTGTCACCCGAAAGGCTCGGTGAATCCAGCGGCGTGCTCATGGCAGAAAGTGTAAGCCGCAGTTGCCCACAGGACCCGATGACCCGATTTATGGAGTTGCGCCTCACTGCCGCTAGCGTTCGGCTGGTGACACTCCTTGATCGCGACTTCCTTCAAGAGTCAGACTTTACGGCTGCAGAATTGCAGGGTCTTCTTGATCTTGCCGTCCAGCTGAAGGCTGAACGCAACTTTGGCACTGAACGCCAGCGCCTGGTTGGCAAACACCTCGCGCTTATCTTCGAGAAAACGTCCACGAGAACGCGCCTTGCGTTTGAGATTGCGATGAAAGATCAGGGCGGTCAGGTTTCCATCCTGGATCCCGCCAGCTCACAGATTGGACATAAGGAGTCCATCGCAGACACGGCGCGAGTTCTTGATCGCTGGTTTGACGGTATCGAGTACCGCGGCGCAGAACATGCAACTGTGCTCGCACTGGCTGAGGCGTCGTCAGTGCCAGTCTTCAATGGCCTGACCGACCGTTGGCATCCCACGCAGATGCTCGCCGATTTCATGACCATGCAGGAGCATCACGCTCCAGAGGGTCCGCTTCGATATGCCTATGTTGGAGATGCCCGCTACAACATGGGCAACTCACTGCTGGTGATGGGCGCCATCATGGGTGCTGACGTGCGCATCGTGGCCCCACGCAGTCTGTGGCCAGAAGCTGAGATTCAAGAACTAGCCAAGACTCGAGCAGCCCTCAGCGGAGCCACCATCACTCTCACTGACAACACCGCCGAAGGGCTATCAGGCGTTGACTTCGTCCATACCGACGTCTGGGTATCCATGGGAGAAGAGAAGGATGTCTGGCTACAGCGCGTTGAACTCTTGCGCCCCTATCGCGTTGATTCATCACTCATGCAGCTCACCAACAACCCGCAGGCCAAGTTCATGCACTGCCTGCCTGCCTACCACGACCAGAACACGAGCGTGGGTCGACAGATCGCCGATCAATTCGGCCTGCTTGACGGAGTCGAAGTAACCGATTACGTCTTCGAATCACCAGCAAGCATCGTGTTTGATCAAGCCGAAAATCGCATGCACTCGATCAAGGCCTTGCTTGTCGCCACAATGGCCTGAACGAAACCGGGCTTAATTACGCCTTGTTGAGTCGGTCGCGCAGTCCCGCGAGCTCCAGATGCAGGGCTTCAGGTACTCGATCACCGAACTGCAGGTAGTACTCCTCGGTAAGGTCTGCCTCGGCGAGCCAGGTGTTGGGATCGATTGCAAACAACTCAGCGAGCTTCTCTGAGCTGATGTCCAGCCCATCGACATTGAGGTCTCCAGCAGCCGGAACCAAACCAATCGGCGTGGTCACTGCCTCCGCGTCGCCATCAAGGCGGCGCACGACCCACTCAAGCACCCGTGAGTTCTCGCCATAGCCAGGCCAAATGAACTTGCCATCAGAGTCCTTGCGGAACCAGTTGACAGAGTAGATGCGAGGCAACTTGTCTGGCGTGGTGAATGCTCCGACCTTCAGCCAGTGGCCCCAGTAGTCGGCCATGTTGTAGCCACAGAACGGCAGCATGGCGAAGGGATCACGTCGAAGCTGACCCATACCGCCGACTGCTGCGGCAGTCATCTCACTTGAAACCGTCGAACCGACGAATACACCGTGCTGCCAGTTAAAGGACTCGGTGACCAGTGGGACGTTGGTGGCACGACGACCGCCGAAGAGCATGGCGTCAATCGGCACACCGGCCGGGTCTTCCCAGTTCGGGGCAATTGATGGGCACTGGTTTGCAGGCGCGGCAAAGCGGGCGTTCGGGTGGCTCGATGGGTCACCGGACTCAGGAGTCCAGTCGTTGCCCTTCCAGTCGATGAGGTGCGCTGGCGCTTCAGGAGTCAGGCCTTCCCACCAGATATCGCCATCATCTGTCAGTGCGACGTTGGTGAAGATGCAGTTGGCATCCAGGCTGCGCACAGCATTGGCATTGGTATCCATGCCGGTGCCTGGCGCAACGCCGAAGAAGCCGGCCTCGGGATTGATTGCGTACAGACGACCGTCGTCACCAAAGCGCATCCACGCAATGTCGTCACCGACGGTCTCAACCTTCCAGCCAGGAACAGTTGGCTCAAGCATCGCCAGGTTGGTCTTGCCACAAGCCGACGGGAACGCTGCGGAGATGTAGCGCACGCTGCCCTTCGGCGATGTCAGCTTCAAGATGAGCATGTGCTCTGCGAGCCAGCCTTCATCGCGGGCCATTGCAGATGCAATGCGCAACGCGAAGCACTTCTTGCCAAGCAGTGCATTACCGCCGTATCCGGACCCGTATGACCAGATCTCGCGAGTCTCTGGGTAGTGAACGATGTACTTGGTGTCATTGCAAGGCCAAGCAACATCGGGACGTTCGTTTCCGGCTGCGTCAATCAACGGGTAGCCAACGGAGTGGATTGCAGGAACGAAATCGCCATGCTCGCCAATGACATCAAGTGCGGCCTGACCCATGCGAGTCATGATGCGCATGCTGGCAACAACATAAGGCGAGTCAGTAATCTCCACACCGAGCTGCGCGATGCGCGAACCCAAAGGACCCATGGAGAACGGGATGACATACATGGTGCGGCCACGCATTGAGCCGGCGAAGAGGTCGGTCATCTTCGCTCGCATCTGCGTCGGGTCTGCCCAGTTGTTCGTTGGTCCGGCATCGCGCTCCTGTTGGGAGCAGATGAAGGTGCGGTCCTCAACGCGAGCAACATCGCTTGGGCTCGAGCGAGCCAAGAAGGAGTTTGGGCGGATTTCCGGGTTCAGCCGGATGAAGGTTCCGGCGTTCACCATCTCCTCGGTGAGTCGATCCCATTCTTCCCGCGAGCCATCGCACCATTCGACGCGGGCTGGCTGGGTGAGCGCTGCCATATCTTCAACCCACTCAAGCAATTGCTTGTTTCGCGTTGGCGGATTCTCAAGACCAGGGACCGACATGAACACTCCTCATTGAGTAACGGAACGGAACTAAGGATGCTCCACTTTTTGGGCAAGCACACCCCCAAAAGCCCTTCCAAGCGATTCTTGTGACTAACTGCACAGGGGTAATCCGGCTAGGACGTCACAAACGTGGGATGGCTCACGTCGCAAGGATCGCATCCGCAATGAGCCTGGCATATCCGCGTGCTCCAAGGGGCCGCAGATGAAGCCCATCGGAGTACAGCCACTGGGGGTGGCGCGTGGATGCCCTATGCCAATCGACCAACGTGACCTGGTCGGCATGGATGGCAGCACATCGATCGATTGCCTTGTTGTTGGACTCCTCCCAGCGCCGAGGCACTTTGATATTGACTAGGAACACGCGTCGATCCGGACCGACGGCCTTCATGATGGATCGACAGATCTCTTTTGTGAATGATCCGTTCGTGCCGAGGTGAATCACCACGCGCCTCTGCAATCCAGATCCGCGCTCGCGCAGGAGGCCTGCTGCAGTGCTTGCCTGTCTGCTCACTTTGGCATCTATCTTTTGCACTCCCACTTCGTGTAGAGCCTCGCGGGCCCCCAGCATCACCGAGTCGCCCAGAGCCAGGGTGCGACCGCTATCAGCAGCTGCTGGCATCGCGACTGCACAGGCCACAAGCACAGAGCAAAGGGACACGATGATCGCAAGCAGGGATCGACCGGCCCCGAACACACGAGTCCACGGCTTCATCGAAGCGCTGAGCCCATCCGCGTGATGATCTCGGTCAGCAATTCGGGAGAGTTGGCAAAGTTCAGTCGCACGAAACCCACTCCACCCGGGCCAAAAGTCGGCCCGGAGTTCAGAGCGACCCGCGCATGCTCAAGAAAATACGCGGCGGGGTCCTCCCCCAAATTCAATTCGCGACAATCGAGCCAAGCCAGATACGAGGCCATCGGCCGCTCGAAGCGAACCAACGGCATATGCATCGCGAGAAGCTCACCCAGCAAATCCGCCTGCTGACTCAGGTACGCGACGACTGAATCCAGCCAAGGCTGACCCTGCGTATAGGCAACAACGGCAGCAATTGATCCAAGGTGGCCTGCTCCGTGTTGCACTTCCTGCGGAATACGAGTGCGCAAGCGGGCAGCCAACTCCGGGGCGTTCGTCACAAGCTGTGCGCACTTGAGCCCGGCGATATTCCAGGCTTTCGACGCCGAGATGACTGAGACTGCCGGGCGTTGCCCGCTTACCGCCAAGTACGGCCAGAACTCGGCTCCCGGGTATGCCAAGGGCGCATGAATCTCGTCCGCGACTACGACAACTCCATGCGCAGCGGCAAGTGCTGCCACAAGCTCGAGATCAGCCCTGCTGAAGACCAAGCCCGTTGGATTCTGGGGGCTGCACAACAAGTAGGCCGTCACCTCAGGGCGCGCAAATGCCCGCGCCAAACCCTCAAAATCCAGCACATGGCGGGCGCCATTCCACACAAGGGGTACGTCCAGGACTATCCGGTGCGCAACTTCGCTCACCGTCGTGAAGAACGGTGGATAGACCGGGCTGTTGATGACAACGGCATCGCCTGGATCTGTGACGGCGATCAATGTCTGGCCGACACCAGTGAGCACGTCTGCGACCGGAATGACGTTTGCCGCATCGAGCAGCCAGCCCCAGCGGGTAGCGCCAAACACCGCCAGTGCTTCGCCTACGGCTTCGGGCCACGCGTAACCCGTGTCCGAGCGATCTATCGCGGCATGAAGAGCCTCGGCGATGGGCGGCGCTATCGCAAAATCCATCTCGGCAACCCAAGCTGGGATGACATCTGGTCCGAAAGCCTGCCACTTGGCACTGCGACGCTGCCGTAGTTGGTCCAGAGATTCCAATGACACTTCAGACACCCGCTCAGGATCGCATATCCGCGGCTGGGCCTGAGTCCGTGTGCGGATGACGTTGCCTCAGTCGGCATGTGCAAGCCTTAGAACACATGAGAAGTCTTGGAGTCCAGTGACAACGCATTCGGGCCACCCGCCCGTTCGGACCTACAAGCCTCGGCGCGGACGCATCACCAATCGTCAAGCGCGCGGGCTGACACAGGACAGCCCGTATCTCCTGACCCCAACCGGAGTACTCGATCTGGAGGCCTTATTTGAGGGCCTACCTGTGGTGCTCGAGATCGGATTCGGAACTGGCATCACTACTGCTCAGATGGCCGCGCAAGAGCCCGAGCTTGGATTCCTCGCCGTTGACGTGCACACGCCAGGCGTTGGCGATCTCGTCAGTCGAATCCACGACGAAGGACTTTCAAACATTCGAGTGATCGCCGGTGACGCCATGCATGTGCTTGAGCACAATCTCACTTCCGGCTCACTGGCTGCCGTTCGCAGTTTCTTTCCAGATCCCTGGCCCAAGGCCCGACATCAGAAGCGGCGATTGGTGCAGCCCGAGCGAGTGCGCCTGATAGCTGACCGCGTCCGACCGAGGGGAACCTGGGACCTGGCCACTGACTGGTCGCCGTATGCCGACCACATCGAAGCAGTTCTCGGCGCGAGTTCACAGTGGTATGGCGGAAGAGTGGATCGCCCACATTGGCGCCCCGTGACCAAGTACGAGTCTTTGGGGCGAGAACAAGGGCGTGAAATATCCGACTTTCGATACATGCGATCCGATATCGCTCACACGCTGTAGAGATATGCGGCACGATGCTAGGCATGGCCAAACTTGCTGACACCGAACTTGACGTCTACCCGCTATGCCTTGGTGGCAATGTCTTCAGTTGGACCGCTGATGAAGCGACCTCCTTCGACATCCTGGATGCCTATGCAGCTGCCGGCGGCAACTTCATTGACACCGCCGACGCCTATAACGGATGGTTGCCGGGCTTTGAGGGCGGCGAATCCGAGACAATCATCGGCAACTGGATGAAAGCTCGCGGTAACCGCGACCAGATGGTCATCGCTACCAAGGTCGGAAGCCTGGCAAGCAGGAAGGGTCTGTCGGCCGACAACATCGCTTTGGCCTCGGAGGATTCCCTTCGTCGCCTTCAAACCGATCACATTGATCTCTACTACTCCCACCAGGATGATCGTGAGACTCCGCAGTTGGAGACTCTCGGGGCCTATGACGTGCTCGTGAAAGCCGGCAAAGTGCGCTACCTCGGTGCCTCCAATTTCGACTCCGCTCGCCTGCAGGAAGCCCTCGACATAAGCGAGGCCAACGGATTCGCGAAGTACCGCGTCCTGCAGAACGAGTACAACCTGATGAAGCGCGCTGACTATGAGGATGGCGTGCGCCAGGTTGTGGCCAAGGAAGGGATGGCTCACGCTCCGTACTTTGGACTCGCAAGCGGCTTCCTGACGGGCAAGTACCGCCCAGGCGCCGAACGCATCGACAGCCCCCGTGCGCGCGGGGCATCCAAGATGCTTGATGATCGAGGAATCGCTGTGCTTGCCGCCATGGATGCCGTCGCCGCGAACCACAATGTGCCGCTCTCAGCCGTCGCGCTCGCGTGGCTCCTGGCGCAACCAACAGTTGCTGCGCCAATCGCGAGTGCTCGCAATCTGGAACAACTCTCTGAATTGCTTCCGATGGCAACCTTGGATCTCAGCGACGCTGAGCTTGCAGAATTGACCAGCGCATCGGAGGTGTGAGCGCCCTGCGCAGGGTCATGAGTGAACGGAACGATCACTAGTATTGACCTGTGACCTCCTCACCCGCGACTCGTGATCTGAGTGAACCGGTCCCGGTTGTGAACGCGGATTTCACCAATCGCTTGATGCTGCGTCGCATTGATCGCGACATCTTCACAGGACACAGCCGCGTGGGTGGAGCGCTGAGAACCTACGGTGGCCAGGTTGCCGCGCAGTCCGTGATGGCTGCAGGCATGACGGTCGATGATCCTGAACGACGCGTGCACTCTTTGCATGGCTACTTCCTGCGCCCGGGCAAGAGCGATGACCGCATTACCTACCTTGTTGAGCGCGTGCGTGAAGGCGGCTCGTTCTCTTCGCGCATCGTACGAGCGGTGCAAAATGGCGAAACGATCTTTCTGATGACCGCATCGTTCTCCACCATCGATCCCGGCCCCGAGCACCAGTTCCAGATGCCTGCTGCTCCCCCGCCGGAAGAGGGCTCTCCGGAAATGATGATGGGCCAAGGCCCGCACAGTGGAAGCGATCCTCGAACTGACGATCAGGAGACTTCACGCAAGTGGATCGACCTGCGCCTGTTCGACCAGGAGAAGGCCGTGGAAATGGCGGACGGCCGTTACGAGCGGATGGCCTGGGTGCGCATCCGCCAAGAGCTTCCAGATGATCCACTCATTCAGGCTTGTGCCCTGACCTACCTGTCTGATCTCACCATGGTGCCAACTGCGTTGAGCCCGAACATTCACCTGCAGGACCAATTGCAGATGGCGTCAATCGACCACGCGATGTGGTTCCACGCCCCGATCAGAACTGACCAGTGGCTGCTCTTTGCGCAAGACACACCCGTAGCCCGAGGTGGCCACGGCCTGGCTCGCGGACTTTTCTACGAGCCCGATGGCACGTTGATCGCTTCGGTCGTGCAAGAGGGATTGATGCGAGCCCCTCGCAAGAAGGCCTGACCGACTACATCAAGTGCGTGACGAGCACCGGCACTTCAGCAAGGGAACGAAGGGTGTCGTTCATGTGCGTACAGCCGTCGATGCCGGGAAGTTTCTCGTTGACAGTGCTGCGGAATTCGCGCAGCGGCAGTCCAACCATGCGCGAGACCGCAACCGTGGCAAGCGGACACTCATAGTGCGGCAGCACGCGCGGATCCGCTCCGATGCTGACCACTTCGCCTGTCACCGGGTTGGCCGTCGCTGACACAACGTACTCATGCACTGCTTCACGATGCCCATCCGGAGTCGTGAACGAATCCTGAAAGAAGGCCTCGATATGCAGCAGGTCGTCTTCTAGCCAAACGTCAATTCGGCGTGATCTGCGGTGGGAAGTCTCCTGTGGATCAGTCAGCTCATGCCAGGCCCACGGGTCCTGTGCATTGTTGATCGATGCGACGGGCTTGGTATCGCCCATCGTGTTGTTCGTACCGTCTGCATTCAATGCCGATGAGCCTGGCTGGAATCCGGCGCAGATCCCTTCCATGACTCGCACGCCTACCATCTTCTTCATCTGGCGCATGCGCTCGTCTTGAACTTCCTGCGATTCCCAGAAGCGAAAGGCCACGCTGCCGACCAGCGTCGCGCCTGAGAGATCGTCAAGCAGGAGATACAAAGGTGTTCCTGCCGCGACCTCGTCAGGGACAGCAGCAACTACTCGGCCACGCGAACCTGTCCCTCCTTGCACACCGACGAGTTGCTGAACGGCTGCCCTGGGGGGCTGTGTCCGCATTGCCACGATTCCGCGATCTGGCGCAACGGTTGCGAACAGCTCGTCCAGGGCCAGCACTGTCGGCTCCGCGCCCCCAAGGGGGGTGAACAAGTCTCGGGAACGTCCCACCACCGTGCGATTGGCCTCCATGCCTTCGGGCCAAACGCTGTCGATGGTCGAGGTACGGCGCACTGAACCCGGTCGACGCCTGGGAGCCGCAACCGCAGGACCTTTGGGGAACAGGTCAGCTGGCACGGTGATGGTCATGTGGCTTCCTTCCAAGCGTCCGGTCTGCGGTGAGTACCGGCGAGGGCTATCACTTCTCCAGTTTCAACCAACTCTGACAGCCGGGCGGGCATTCCGGCAACTTTCGTCCGCATCGGGACGCATTTGACCCTCGTTGTTCCTGCAGGCTCCAGAATTTCAAAGGAAACACTAGAAGTTGCTGCGATACTTGAGAGGAGGTCCTAGAAGTTGCTGCAATGCAAGGGGTAAGGTGAAGAAACTTCATGCCTCGAGTGCGCCTCGCGAACCGAGGGTGACTTCTCGTTGTGGGGTAATTGCCGTTACCTTGTCGCCTATGAACGCCAAAACGTCGCCTGAAATTGCCATGGCCGATCTCGCTCCCGAGATCCATCGGCAGCGCATGGTGATTGAGGGGCTGGTGGTTTCGCCCATCACGGCCCCAGAAATCGAGGAGTACCTCAGCGAGCTTTCCGAGGTGCTCAACATGGTTGCCCTGATCAAGCCAGTTACTCACCGTTCTGACATGTACGGCTGGGCCGGCTGGATTCATTGGGAAACCTCGGGCGCGCATTTCTACGCGTGGGATCAGCCTCGACTGTTCTTCAGCGTAGATATCTACACCTGCAAATACTTCACGCCGCAGGCAGCAGTTGACTTCACGCAGCAGAAATTACGACCTCTACAAATCGCGTATCGCGAATACTAAGGAGAATCCGTCATGAGCCCCATCGCAACGATCTCAAACATTGCTGATCACGCCGCAAAGGTGCGTCGCCAGTCGTGGACCCTTCACGTTGATCCGATCGGCGAACTCCTTGAGTCGGCTCTGGATTGCGAGCGGGCCGTATTCCTGCAGGCCTACGGCAACACCATCGAGGAGCTCAATGGTGAGTACGGCCCCTACGACGATTCTTCGTTCCTGGTGAGCGTGACAGACGACAACGGCTACACCGTGGGCGTCTGCCGGATCATCACGCCTGGCGCTCAAGGCCTTAAGACCCTGAACGATGTGAACGATTCACCTTGGTATGCCGACAGCGCCAGGCTAGCCCGAGCCGTAGGTATCGCCCCTGAACGCACCTGGGACATTGCAACTCTTGGCGTCCGCGCCGAGTACCGCACACAGGCGCCAATGGTCACGATGGCGCTGCTCCATGCGGTGATGTCCACTTCTCGCGCAAATGCCATTCCGTCCCTCACAGCGATGCTGGATGAGCGGGCCCGTCGTGTGCTCTCCTTCATGGACGTACACTTCTCGTCGTTTCCTGGAGTCGAGGCTGGCGCCTACTTGGGCTCGGAAGCCACCCGCCCCTTGTACATGGACATCACGAAGTCACTGACGCTGCTCCGAAAGGCCAATCCAGTCGTGTACCGCACTTTGACCCTCGGTGAAGGCCTCGAAGGAATGGCTCTGCCATCTCGGGAAAGCCTCCGTTTGCGCACACCTGCGCAGCGTGCAGCGATGCGCGAAGAGGCGAGTGCGTTCAGCCGGGTTGCAGGGTAGTGGTCATGAGCCAACTCGCCACATGCTCTTGGGCGATGGCCGGCGAATAGTGGAATCCCTGCAGTAGATCTGCACCCAGGCTCGCCATGAGTGCAGCGCTCTGCGCATTCTCCACGCCCTCAGCCACCACCTTCAGACCCAGAGCATGGGCCATGGAAATGGTGGATTCGACAATGAGCCGGCTGCGCTGATCGGTGAGGCAAGGAACCACGAGAGATCGATCGAGCTTGATCTCGTGGATCGGCAGATCCCGTAGGTATGACAGTGACGAGAATCCGGTTCCGAAGTCGTCAATGGAAATCCGAAGGCCACGGAAGTGCGCCTCGGTAATGACCGCGTGCGCCCGATCAGGATCGGCCATGAAGGATTCTTCGGTTACTTCCAGGGTGATGGCATCTGGGGGCACATTGGAGTCTTCAAGGATGGAATACATCTCAGGAAGGATGCGCCGACTGAGCATCTCCTGAGGAGCAATATTGATCGAAATACCGAATTCGATGCCTTGGCTTCGCCAATCCTCATAATCCGCCAGGCACTGACGGAATATGTACGTCGTCAGATCAGCCATCAAGCCAGAGCGGCGAGCTACCCCAAGAAAGGCCTGCGGTGCCAAGAGTCCGTGCTCAGGATGGCGCCAGCGGATGAGGGCCTCCACACCCATGTTCTCCCAAGTGACCACATCGACCTTGGGCTGATACCAGACTTCGAGTTGGTGCTCACGAAGGCTCCGGCGCAGTTCTTCACCCATGCGCAGACGCTGGCGCGAGAACTCATCCTTCTCAGAGTCGTAGAACTCCGTGGTGCTGCGAACGAGTTTGGCCTGATACATCGCGATGTCAGCCCGGCGGAAGAGATCGATCGCGTTGGTGTCTGTCGATTCCTGCAAGGTGATTCCAACTGAAGCACTCAGCGTGAGATCGACGCCATCGACATGCACCACATCCATTAGCGCTTCATGCACGAGATTGGCAGTCTCGAGTAACTCAAGGGCATCAGACGATGGACTGATGATTGCGAACTCATCGCCACCCATGCGGGCCACGGTGCAAGTGGAATTCACCGCGTTCCGCATGCGCCATGCGGCTTCAATAAGCAACTGATCCCCAGCTGTGTGACCAAGGGTGTCATTCACATCCTTGAAGCCGTCTAGATCAAGGAGCATCAATCCGAGCTTGCCACGCTTGGCAATCGAGTTATCAAGAATCTGTTTCACAGCACGACGGTTTGGCAGGTCGGTGAGATCATCGGTGAGCGCCAACCTGAAGGCATCAGTGGTGGCCTGCGAATCCCTTAAGGCTGTAACGAGCCGGGCTCCGGCAGCGAGCGTGGTAATTGTTGCCGTCACCGCAAGGGCCTGACCCAGCGGCCCTTCAGGTCTAACTGCGAGAAGCACCACGGCGCCTACGAGGCTGAACACGACAAGAATCCAGTGCAAAGTGAGGTCGTTTCGCGCGCGTTGCTTTGTCGGACGCAGGCCGACCTCGATGAGCAACATTGCCCAAAGACCCCAGAGCACATCCAGGATTACCGGGAAGTTATACGCGTCACCGTCAACATTTGTGACGAGTGTCGAATCGGCAATGAGCAGTGCAAGACAGGACAAAATCAAAGCGAACGTGCGCAAGGACCACGTTCGAGCGCCAAGCAGCGCCTGCGCGACAACAAGCATGATGAGCGCGAAGTCAAGAATGGGAAACAACAAGGCAATGAACACCGAACTGTCGTCGGGGACACTTTGACCCAGTGGCGACATGAGGAATACACCCGCGACACTGGCCATGCCTCCGCACACGATTGCTGCGTCGAGCCAGGAATTGATGCTGCGCGCCAGTCGCGATTGCGCGTCCAGGACGATAAAGGCCGCAAGCGCTAAATAGGAGGCGAGAAAGAAAGTCTCACTCGGGGAGGGAAAAGTAAAATGACTCGGCGCCGCACTCGTCATCGAAGATCCAGTAGCCCAAAGCAGCAGAGTCATGAGGAGAGCAAATATCGGCTTGCGTCGATGCGACATCAGGACCATTGCCAGTATCAACTCGACCGCAATGGAGGAGAACAGAACCGTGGTGATCGGAAGGAGAACTTCAGGTGAAACCGAATTGTGGCCCAGCATTACGGCAACGAGCGCTGCTCCCACAATCGCCCAGCGGAAGAAACCCAATGCGGAACGAACGCGCTCAAGTTGCTTGCGTGGAAGTTTCACTGGTCACCTCCCTTCCCAGCCGATGGGCAAATCCTAGCCACGCTCAGGAGTCAAGAGGCCATTTGCGATCGTGCTTTCAACTCCCAGGACATGCGGCATGATGCTCGCACGCCACATTTTGACCGAGGAGCGGCATGACTGAAGCCGAGATCGCCAGCAATTCACCGTGGAGCATTGCTTCGAGGAACTCCGTATTGAGTATCGGGTCAAAGAACTCCTTCATGAGTATCGGGTCAGTCAACTCGGCCTTCTCAGTCGGCTCGATCGGCTCATTCGCATCATTTCTTTCGATCGGCTCCTTCTGCAGCGTGCTGTCGATCATGTCTGCGGTATCCACGCTCGGAATTGCCTCATGGCGACACCTGCCGACGGGGCGCAATTCGCTGAAGTAGTTCCAATTCGCGTTGCCCCTGCCTCACTTGTCGTACACCTTCGCGCCAGATCTTCGCTCTACCATGCCAGCCACGTAGAGGTAGGAGCGATGCAAGTACCAGTTTCAGCCCGCCAGCACGCCATCGGTCGCACTCTGGATTCCACGCCGGTGGGTCGCCGTCGCTTGGGGGCTTGGGTGCTCGCCGCATCGGGCATCGGCTTGGACGGCTACGACCTATTCATCATGAGCGTGGCCGGACCACTAATCGTCTTGGACATGGGACTTGATCCCTGGCAGAAGTCCCTCGCTGTAGGTGCTGCAGTTGTGGGCGCTGTTCCGGGAGCATTGTTCTCAGGTCGTCTGGCCGACAAGATCGGCAGACAACGAATGCTGAAGATCGACATCGTGCTGTTCGTCGTCACCGCGATCGCCTCTGCGCTCTCCTGGAATGTGTGGTCGCTGGTTGCGTTCCGGTTTCTTCAAGGCATGGCCGTGGGTGCCGAGTACCCGTTGAGCGCATCGATGATCGCTGAGGTCATGCCGGCCAAGAATCGCGGCAAGTGGATGACCGGTGCATTTTCATTTCAAGCACTCGGGATGGTGTCCGGAGCTGTAATGGGCTTCGTCATCTTGTCGATTTATCCAGAAGTCGGCGCTTGGCGGGTGATGCTGCTGAGCGGAGTTGTGCCGGCGATCATCGTCGCTGTGCTCCGCCTTCGAGTTCCGGAGAGTCCGCGGTGGCAGGCCAATCAAGGGGATCTGGACCAGGCCGAGAAGGACACGGAATGGCTCACCGGCGAACTGCCGAACGTCACTGAAGAAGACCTACTTTTCGCCGAGGTGTATGACAGGGGGCCTCAGCCACGCGCAGGAGCCCGCGAACTGTTGAAGCCAGTGTGGCGGCGAGCGTTGCTGTTCACCGCCATTCCATGGTTTCTGATGGACATCGCGCTCTATGGCGTCGGCCTCTTCACCCCAACCATTCTGATGGGGTTGACGAACGGCACCGCCGCGACTTCAGACACTCAGTTCATCAAGGACGACATCATCGCAACACAGCAGGCAGCGTTCACGGATGTCTTCTTGATCGTCGGCTTTGCCATCAACATCTTGCTCGTGGAGCGCACCGGTCGTATTCGCCTGCAGCTGGTTGGCTTTGTAGGAATGTTCCTGTCGCTGGGCGTGCTTGCCTACACAGGCCAGGCCGGTCCCGAGTGGCTGATCCTTCTTGCCTTCATCTCGTTCAACACAATGATGAACGCCGGCCCCAATGCCACGACCTATCTCCTCGCGGCCGAGGTCTACCCGACTCTCCTACGAGCAACTGGCCACGGGATCGCTGCAGCTTCGGGCAAAGTCGGCGCAGTGATCGGAACCTTCTTCCTGCCCCTTGCCACGGTCTGGTTCGGCCTGTCGCCAAGCCTGGCGGTCATCGCAGTTCTGACCTTGGTTGGCGCAGTCGTCACGTGGTTCTTCCGAATAGAAACGCGTGGTCAAGCCCTCGATGGCAAAGGCGAACTTGCGTCCGAAATCGATGCCGGGTAATAAAACGATGAACTCACCCGCAGTCGCGGCACTCGGGCGCCTCCTAGCCAGAGGCGATCAGATGTACTCATGCTGGCGGAGCCAACGGGTCGAGATGGAGCCCCATATTGGCGGCAAGTAGAAGGTGACGAGTCGAAAGGCCAAGGCGGTGGAGATCGCAATTGAGCTCGGAATGCCGATGGCCTGCAAGCCGAAGGTGTAGCCAGCCTCTGCGACCCCAACCCCGCCAGGGACAGGCATCAAGCCAGCAAAAAGACTGACAGCGGTATTGATCAGGATCAATTGCGACAAGTCTGCTGACTCACCGAAGGACAGCAAGCACAGCCCGAGCACGATCGCTTGCAGGATCTGCGCTCCTAGATTCCCTCCGAGCATCGATGCGATTTTGCTGGGCTTGCGCAAGACAACCAGCGAGCTCGATGCGTTGCGCACTTCGGCGACAACTGCCAAGCGACCCCGACGCAACAGTTCCTTCAGACGCGCTCGGCGCTTGGGAAGCACGACTGAGATCACCAGGGCGACGAGCGCGATCACCGCAACCAATGCCAGCAAACTCGGGGACGAGGACTCCGTACTCGTTGTATCACTGGAGGAAGACTCAGAATTGGGATGCATGGTCAACCCCGGGAGGCCTGAGAGCAGGATGAAGATGATCAGGCCGATCTGCACAACAAATCCACTGACGCTATCGATCACTCCCATCGTGATCGCCGGCCCAGGGGCAATGCCGAACTTTCGGAAGAAGCGCACTTCCAACGCCAGGCGAGCGGCAGTTGCTGGAAGTGCGACAGCGATGAATTGGATTGCGTACTGCAGCAACAGCACTGGTCCATAACGCAGGCGAGTCATGGTCGAACCAAGCGTGGAGAAGGCAAATGCGACTTGGATCACCGGCGACAGCAGCAGAGCGGCGAGCAGCCACCACAGGTTTGCAGTTTCCAGTGCGTCCAGAACCTCGGAGAAATCCACTCCGCTGATCAAGCTGAGCAGCCAAAAGACGAAGAGCGCGATAAGCCCGAACTTCAGGAGCGAACGCGTGGTGACTCGCCGAATCTGCTCCATCGGCGGCAACTCATCGCCGGTGGCAGCAACTGCTGCCCCGGTGAGTTCGTCCAGAGTCCAGCTCCCAGAGTCAATCTCGCGACGCATATCCCTTGTCAGCACGGGCGATTGCACATACGACAAGGCTTCACCCAAACCGGCAGACCCAAGCGCGGCAGTCGCACTCGTTATTGCTGCGGGAATCCCCACCTTGAGCGCAAGGGTGACAAGAAGTCGAGCACGGTCGATGAGAAGGTCACCGCTGCCAGCGGTCGTTCGCGCCTGGGCGAAGTCAGTCAACGCAAGGGATCCGTTGTCCCGCATCACAAGACGCTCGCTGTCGATGCGACGATGGGCGATGCCGGTGGCATGAAGATCAGCGAGCAATGTCCACGCGTCGGCCAGCATTGCGGCATCGATTTGATCGGCGGGAATTGACTCGAAGAACATCGCCGCACCGTCAGTGACGAGCAGGGCATCGCCTTCGACGGATTCGCCGGCTGCGACAAGAGGCAACACTGACACCCCGGCTCGTTCCGCAAGCAACAGAGCAAAGGATTCGTGTTCGACGCGCTCGCGTCGCCCAGCTGTGACCTGCAGGTATTCGCCGCGCGTCGTCATCGAGTTCCAAAGGGAACCGACGAATTGCGCATCCCAGGCATCGCGCCCGTATACCTTGACGACCAGCGGGTCACCCCTGTCGCTATAGGCCCGCAGCAACTGCTCCCCAGGAATCTGCGCTTGGGCCATGGCCATGCTCTGACTGTCGACTTCAACGCCAATATCCGACAACGCGACGCAGACTTCATCGAAGGTGAGGAGTCCACCAGGCGAGCCGCGCAGCAAGTGCACGATCGCTGCCGCGACCATGCCCATGAGCAGGCCCGCGAGGACGTCGATCGGATATGCCAGACCTAGAGCGATGCTCGCCAGAGCACCCAGAGCAATGACTGCTCGACCGACGCGACGAAGTGGCTGGGTCACATATGGCGATGCCGCCACGACTACGGCTGTCAGCACTGACAAGCGAATAGCCATATAGGCAGGTGGCGGATCCGCGCCAAGAAATGCCTCAAGAGCGCTGGACCACTCGGTACCTGATAGCAAACTGATACCAACTGCACCGCCAAAGGCCAGTAGGCCTGCCAGCACATAGTCCAGTAGAAGTCTGCGGCGCCCCTTCGCTGCAAGCGGTAGAACCACCAGGTACGCAACCCAGAGAAGCATCAGCGCATAGAGCAGCTGCCACAACCAACTGAACGTTCCGGGCGAATTTCTGACAACTTCCGCGATGGCTACGTCCAGCGAAGTCGGACCGGGTGCTTGCCAGGCCAAGGCTCCTAGGCCAAGGAATCCACCCACGAGCAGCAGCACATCGGTCGGCCGTCTCTGCGGAACGGCATCGGGTGATGATGAGAACACGCGGAACAGCACGACTTCAAGGGCTTGTTTGGGCTTGTTCAAGACTGATCGCCTGCTCGTGACTCTCGCCACTGTGCGGCAAAGAGTCCGACCAGCATTGCGACGAATGCAACGAGATAGATCTGGCCAATCATCGCCTCACCTGTGCTCAGCAGTCGGCCGAGATCTGTTTGCGCTGTGTAGTCGCCGTAGCCAAGTGTGGTCAGCGAAGTCAGGCTGAAGTACATGTACACCTGAGATGGCTGTTCAACGCCGAAGAACGGCTGGCTTTGAAACGCGTTGACAGAGATAAACAAGTAGAAGAAGGCAATCGGCAACAAGAGATACGCCGAGATAGCGCCGAACATGGTGCCACGCGAAACCCGTCTGTGCTGGATCAATCGACGTACGACCACCAATGGGGTGAGAACTGCCAGGAGCATCATCAACACGGGAGCTGTGGAATCCTCGTTCAGGTCCGGTCCCGACGAGTTGCTGAACAGCGCGACTATGGCAAGCGAGGCAATGCCGATTCCGACGGCCACTTCGCCTATGCGCTGCCAGCGTTTGGCCACCCCCGACGCTCGAGCTGCCAGAAGCAAGGTTGCTCCGACAAGTACCGTGGCCCCGACAGGAACCAGTCGCTCGGGGAGGGCATCGGCCGGATGGTAAAGATCAACGAGCGACAGCATGACGATCGATGCAACGACCAGAACCAGCAGGAGTCCGAATCGGTCGAGTTGGGGCGACGCATCGTCGAACAAGGCGAAACGGCGACGCTTAACCTCCATAGCAGAAACGTAGCGCGCAGCAGCGACGAACTAATGGAGGGTCACAGGACTAGCGGCTTGATTCCTGCCATGGCCAAAGAGGGATCGCTCTTCCAATCGATACCTGCAACATCAATGTAGAGCTCGACTTCGTTCCCATCTGGATCCAGCACATAAAGGCTGTGCGTCACAGTGTGATCACTAGCCCCAACGATTTGCACGTTGTGCTCCTTCAACGTGGCCAGCGCAGCCCGTAAGTCGTCGTCGGTGTCACCGACTTTGAGCCCGAAGTGATACATCCCAACCCTGCGACCGGCAGGGATGGCCGCCGAATCCTTGCCTACTTCAATCAAGAGCAACTCGTGATGAGTGCGGTTGGAGGGCGCAGAGAAAGCAGCCGCCGAAAAGCGAACTCCCTCGCGCTCGCCACCAAAGATCATCCGCCAACCCAGTACTTCGCCATAGAAGTGAGCCGATGCATCCAAATCACTCACGTACAGGACGAGATGACCGAGTTCCTTGACCTCCATGGGTGCTCCTGATTCTGCGTCGAAGACTTCAGACGTTCAAGCCTCAACCGTAGCAATGCCGCGGCCCTCGGAGGCCCAAGATCCAATGCGCAAGACCACTCAGGAATGACGCAGGACTGAGACCGCGAAGTCGGCATGTTCGTTCCAAGGTTGCAGATCCCACGTCGAAAACCGCTGCTCAAGCACAAGTCCTGCTTGAACGACATGCTCGTCAAAGTCTGCAACTGCGTACCGCTCAGTCTGAAAGCCGACGACCACCCGACCTGCAGGCGCCAGGTGCGCCCGGAATCGTTCAAGCACTCGAACTTCTGTACCTACTTCGACATAGGACAGAACATTGCCCGCCGAGACGATCATGTCGAATGGCTCGACGTGGCCAGCTGCGGGCAAATCAAAATCCACGAGATCAGCCATTACCCAGTTTGGTCCCGCATGATCCTGGCGGGCGGCAGCCACCAGAGTCGAATCGATATCGACGCCAACCACGAAGTGGCCTCGGGCGAACAAAGCGGCTGAAGTTCGACCCGAACCGCAGCCCGCGTCAAGAATGCGAGAGTTGCGACTGACCATCGCATCGATGAGCCGTGCCTCACCATCGAGATCGGCACCGCTTGCGACAAGCTGGCGAAAGCGCTCGACATAGCGCTGCGAATTTCCCTCAGGTGTATCCGTGAACCACCGCGGCGAGGACTTCATGCGTCAAGAGTAGGTCCGGCCCGCACGGCCAGTTTGCAAGCGCTACGGAGTTGCGGCGGCATGCGAATTGAGTTGGCAGTTGTTGCTGGCAATCCTTAGAGAATCCTGTGAATCTGAATACGAGTTCTTTCCACAAACTCGAGCGGTCGTAACCTCTTCACAGCCAATAGTCCTTACATACCAATGCTTTTGCAAAGTCGCAAAATTCTGGTGAGGGCAAGGTTGGCGAGTGTGTGCTTTATAAAGATCTGATCACGAAAGCAGTTGAGTCCGATTTGCGCGCTTATGGTGCAGCCATGAACGCACTCCTCGATGCAGATCGGCAACCGCACAATTCTTCGGCGGCGAACGGCACTTTGCGCACACGCGTCGTGCGCGCGGTAGCCGGAGCAGTTGCCGTGGCCACAATCGCCACTGGTGCCGTCACGCTGGCTCCCGCAGCCAGTGCCGCAACAACGATCACTTTCCAGCCAAGCGGCGGCACAGTTGGTTTTGGCATTCCGTTGAAGGCTTCGGTCGCCGATGGCGCCTCTGACATTCCGCCAGGTCTGCTCTCCTACTTCTTGAACTCCGGCACCCTCATCGGCTCGACTTCGGTTTCGAGCAAGGGTGTTTCTGACCCAGTCACGTGGACTCCCGTCGCGGCAGGCTCCGCTGCTCTCTACTCGGTCTACCGGGCTACTGATGGAAGCGAGACTGTCACGTCCAACGCTGTGACAGTGAGCATCGCGAAGGCAGCAACAACGACGGTGGTCGAAGGTCCCGCGATGGCCAAGACCTCCTCGGTGCAGGACTACACCGCAACCGTCAAGACATCGGGCTCCTATGTACCTGCAGGAACCGTCACCTTCCAGACAAGTGATGGCACACCGATCGAGACCAAGGCACTGTCAAGCCAGGGCAAGGCGACGATCAGCATCCAACTGCCGAGCACAGCTCAGACCTTCGGCCTCAAAGCCAGCTACACGCCGGACTCCAACACTCTGGCCTCAGCTAGCGCCACGACATCGACTGCGGTGTCGACTTCAGGATCCAATGTCACGCTGACTGCAGCGACAAGTGGAGTTGCTGGCACCGCCATTCCGATCTCCGTTGGTGTGAGCCCGGAGACGTCAACGGGAACCGTGACCTTCTACATCGGCACGACAGTGATTGACGTCCGCTCCCTGAGCAACGGAAGAGCCTCGACGACATGGACACCTGCGGGATCGGGCACGGTCACCCTCAAGGCCAATTACTCAAGGACGGGTGCGACCGTTGACGGCACTGCCTCGCAGACCATCGTCATCGGGCAGCCAGCCCAGAGCGATCGCATCACCCTGACTCCATCAGGTTCCAGCACCGCATGGGCGCCCGGAGCCGGATTTGTACTGCGCAACGGCAGATCAGTCACCCTCAGCGCCCGCGCGACCTCTGGGCTGCCCGTCACGCTCGGCATTGCCGGGTCCTGCACGCTCAGCGGGACCACGATCCAGGCAAAAGCCGGTGCCGGAACATGTGCCCTCAACGCCACGACAACCGGCAATGGCAGCTTCCGCCCGGCAGTGCAGAGCAACACCATTGCTCTGGCAGCCGGCATCCAGACCATCCAGCCCAAGGCGCCCGGCTTCAGCCGCTTGGCATACAAGCGCTGGTACCGCCTCGCAGACCCAGGCTTGGTCACCAACACCGGGCAGCCAGTCTCCTGGGTTGTCACTTCAGGCATCTCTCGATGCCGGATCCAGACAACTCCACTCGGCGCTGTGGTCTTCATCGTGCGCAAGCACGGCAGCTGCACAATCGCAGCGCGCGCTGCTGGCATCCCTCAGTCGTGGTTGAAGCTCAATCAGTACTTCACCTACCGTGCATGATGTGGGCGCTCGCGATCACGTGTGAGGAGTCCCAGCACGAGCAATGCTGCGGCAATCACAACGTCTGACCACAACGTGGGACCGATATTGCCAATTGAGTCGTCACCGGAAATCGCGTCCGAGATGTGTCCTACTGCAGCCCAGGCAAGGAACATGCCGTAGCCCAAGGCAGTGGCGATCTTCCATCCGCGACTGGCCCAGGGAGCGATCAGCCCCAGCACTCCGAACGCAAAATTCATCGTTCCCAATTCACCGACAAAGGGGCTGTAGGCCCAGCCCACATACTGCGCTACCTCTTCCCCACCGGTCATCTGCTGCAGGCCGTCCAGAATGCCCTGCACGCCGACTCCGATGAACAAGAAGGAGTCAAACAAGCGAGTGACATATGGCTGCGTGTGCCGGCGAAGCAGCAACGCCATCAGGAATGGCAGGACGATGAAGGCAATATGAAATGCGGCCAGGGTCTCCATAGGCGCCGATTGTGCTGACAAGGACTCTGAATTTCAGATTCGACTCGCTGCTGGCCGGCTCAAACATTGGTGGTGGCATGCAAGAGCTCGTTCGCCTTTGACACATTCCGATATCGGCATATGATTTCGCCCATGGCACGGGCGGCTACGACTTCGGACGTCTTCAACGCGATCGCCGAGCCGCAGCGCCGACAGATTCTGGCGTTGCTGCGCACAGGCGAGCGACCGGTCACCGAGCTGGCCTTGGAGCTCGGGCTGACGCAACCTGGGGCATCCAAACACCTGCGGGTACTCAAAGAGGTCGGGCTCGTGCACGACCGCAAGGCAGGCAAGCAGCGCCTCTACGGGCTGAACGCCCGCGGTATGCAACCGGTTCACGAGTGGACTGGCGGATTCGAGCAGTTCTGGAACGAGAGTTTGGACCAGTTGGACGCGTACGTGCAGGAACTCAAGCAGCCAAGCAAGGAGCCGTGACAGATGGCATCCCCAGAACGTGACACGACAGTGCAGGAAGACACGACCGACCGCGAGCTTGTCATCTCCCGGATTATCAACGCCCCTTGCGATCTGGTGTTCGAGGCGTTCACTGAGGTTCGGCACCTTTCGCAATGGTGGGGACCGGAGGGCTTCACCACCACCACACGGGCATTTGATTTCCGTGTCGGCTCGGAGTGGGAGTTCGTCATGCACGGACCGGACGGGACTGACTATCAGGAGTGGATCTCCTGGACTCTGATCAAGCGGCCGGAGCGGATCGAGATGCTGCACGGCGAGTACCGCGACGACCCGAACGCATTCGTGTCGGTTCTGACGTTCACACCCGACGGTGAGGCGACGCATATCGAAATGCGCACAGTGTTCCCAACCAAGGAGCTGCGCGACGAGGCCGTCGAGAAGTACCACGCAGTCGAAGGAGGCCAGCAGACTCTGGCCAATCTGGATGCCTACGTCACCCACATGATCCGCGAGGGAGTTGAGGACTGATGAGCGCAAAGGTGTTCTTCAGCGTTTCGATGTCACTTGACGGCTTTATCGCCCCTGAGTCCCCCCACGAATTGATGGGACAGCAGTGGATGGAATTGCAGCAGTGGGCATTCCCGCAGAAGTTCTTCCGAGAGAACCTCAAGTTGGGCGAAGGCGGCGAGGAAGGGCTCGACAACAACATCGCTCAGGAGACATTTGAGCGCACCGGCGCAAGCGTGATGGGCAAGCGCATGTTCGAAACTGGCGAGCACTCCTGGCCTGGGGATGCGCCGTTCCACACGCCGGTCTTTGTTTTGACGCACGAGAAGCGTGACCCTTGGGAGCGAGCGGGTGGGACCACCTACCATTTCGTCAACGACGGCATTGAGAGCACCCTCAATCAGGCTCGCGAGGCCGCAGGCGATCGGGACGTCCGCGTCGCGGGTGGCGGCGAATCAATCTTGGAGTACCTCAACGCGGGCTCGGTAGACGAGTTCTCAATTGCGCTGTCACCTGTGCTGTTCGGCTCAGGAATCCGCCTGTTCGAGGGTGTGGATGATGCCCGCGTGGCCCTGACACAGCTGCGATCGGTGGATCTGAAAGAAGAGGTTGCGAACGTCTTCAGTTCTCCAAGTAGGAGTTCAGCCAGGCCGACGTCTAGTCGACGGTGTCCCATTCAGGGGTGCGGGTACAGGTACCGGGGAATATGTGCGCACGGATGCGCTCCGAGCGGGTCCGTGGTCGCCGAGGGCGACCCCGTGGCCTAAGTTTGGCCCACCCTCAGCCCAGATCGGAGAGCCCATGTCCCGTGAAGACAAGGCCCGTGCAGCAGTCCAGGCCCTCATCCCCAACGACGAGATCCTCGATGTGGCCCTCGTCTATCCACGCGGAGTGACGAAGGCCGCAGCCGTAGGTATCGCCGCCGGAAGCGCCATTGGATTCGGCAGCGACTTCCAAGGCGTGGCCGCCATGGCTGGCGCCTACGCGGGCGGCAAGATCTTCTCCAACCTCAAGGAGCTCCCTCAGTCCTTCGTGCTGGCCATCTCACCGACGACGGTCTACGTCCTAGGCCGTGACAAGCAGAGCGACTTCGGCGGTTGGGACAAGCTCCAGCCGATGATCAAGTTCGAGCGTCGCACCCTGCACGTAGAACTCCAGCAGACCGTCGTCACTCTGAACATCACCCTGACCGACACCGAGACGAACTCCAGCTTGGAGCTCGAGGCCAAGCGCCTGGGCAATCTGGACGTCAAGGCGCTGCTCGAACTGATGATGATGTCCGCCGATCACCTCGATGAAGGCGTGGACCAAGAGGCCGCTCGAACCCCGTAACTGCCTGACCCATTCGCGCTGAGGCAGCGACTCGCACGGTGAACGCCGGCAAAGCAATTGCATGTACGGACGTCCTAGCGAGCTTGGCTGACGCGATCGAGAGCCGTAGTTGACGATCTGCCGAGAGATAGCCGCTGAATGCCCTATTCGTCTTGATCTGACGAGAAGGCGTATCAGAATGGGTCGAATTCCATATCCGGAGGGTCGGGCCGCCCTGAACTCGACAATTATCGAGGCCGACTGCTGACGCATCGGGCCGCGTGAATTGCTCACCACGAGCAACTCGCGCCTCACGTTCTCGTGGTCGTGGTCGTGAACGGAATTCAACCCCTAGACGTGACAAAACCCGCCAAGAGCAAACCCTTGGCGGGCAATTGTCGGCATACCCAACACCGGAGTGCGAGCAAGCCTTTGTGGAGGTGCCGGGAATCGAACCCGGGTCCAGGCAGGCCCTTTCCGTTCTTCTACGTGTGTAGCCGCGCTATCGCTGTCTTGACCCCGGTGCTTCGTGCGGCACTACTCCGGGCGGTCCAGTCACTGTTTGGCTTTCCTCCTGCACCCGTGACCGGCACATTTGGTGAGTCCCCTAGCGACGTCAGCATCCGATTCGGGGACACATCGGGCTGACGGCAGATATGTACTTATGCCGCGAGGGCGTAAGCGTCTGCAGACTGCGTTTTATTGGCAGTTATATTTTTCAAGGATTCTTAACGAGATCACCTTGATTCTCGACACGCTTCACCGGTCAAAACATCTGTCCGTCGAAACCTGTCACCCCCATATTGAGTTGTACAGCAGCAACGAGCCGGAGCTCACGTCCATGGTAATCCCAGGTGTCAACATGACGAACTTCCAGTGCAGGAATCTCGACTAGTCGAACCGGCCCTTGGCCACTCGGCCAATCGCCTTGGTGGCTTCGCGCTTGGACTCACGTTCGGCGATTGCCTGCCGCTTGTCATAGGACTTACGTCCGCGTGCCAGCGCGATCTCAACCTTGGCGTAGCCATCCTTGAAATAGAGCGAAAGTGGAATCAGGGTCAGCCCTGATTCCTTCGTCTTGTTCACGATGCGTCGAATCTCTTCTTTACGCATCAGCAACTTGCGGGCACGACGCGGTTCATGGTTGGTCCACGTGCCCAAGGAGTATTCGGGAATGTGCACGCCGCGCAGCCACAGCTCGCCATCTTCGATACTGGCGAAGCCGTCGGTCAGGCTGGCGCGGCCTGCGCGAAGCGATTTCACTTCGGTGCCGGTCAACACCATGCCTGCCTCGAAGACATCTTCGATTGCGTAGTCGTGCCGCGCCTTCTTGTTCTGCGCGACTAACTTTCGCCCTTGTTCGCGGGCCATGGCTGTTTCTCGTTCCTGGTCAGACTCGGAGGTACTTGCGCAGCGTAAAGAATGCCGCAGAACCTGCAAGCAGGATGCCTGTGATGAGCATGACTGGCGCGATCCACATGACCGCGTCCCAGCCAACAAATGACGTGAACTGGAAGGACGGAGCGATGACCTCGTCAACCAGAATGCCCTTGGTCAATACGAGCGCAAGAATTGCCAGAATGGCACCGGCCGCCGCAGCGAACGCCGCTTCGAGCAGGAACGGCAACTGGATATAGAAGTTGGATGCACCCACCAGCCTCATGATGCTGGTTTCGCGTCGTCTGCTGAATGCGGCCACACGCATGGTGTTGACGATGAGCAGAACAGTGACGACAAGCATCAGAACGGCAATCGCAAGGGCGATCGCCTGCAGGCCACCCAGTAATCGGAAGAACTTGTCGAGGATCTGCCGTTGATCATTGACCTGCTCAACACCTGGACGTCCGGCGAATGCAGAGGCGACGACCTCATACTTTGTGGGGTCAGAGAGCTTCACGCGAAATGACTCAGGCAATGCGCTTTGGCGCACATTGTCAGCGATCGGCGAGTTCGCGAACTGCTCTTGGAAATGCTTGTAGGCATCGGCCTGCGACTCATAGAAGATCGTGTCGACGAGTGGCTTCAGTGATTCAAGGTCGGTCTTGATCTGATCGCGCTGCGCGTCAGTTACTGCGCCGCCAGAACACGATGCGGCGTCACTGCCCCTGCTGCACAGGAAGATCGAGACCTCGACCTTGTCGTACCAGAAGTCCTTCATCGTGGACACCTGCGCGCGAAGCAGCAAGGCGCCGCCGAAAAGTCCGAGTGAAACGGCGACAGTGATCACCACGGCCAAGGTCATCGTCAGATTGCGGCGAAGCCCATGGCCGACCTCGCTAGCGACGAACGTTGCGCGCATTACTGGGCGTATCCGTACACGCCACGTGACTGGTCGCGAACGAGATGACCGCCCTCGAGCTCGATGACGCGGCGACGCATCTGGTCAACGATGGCGCTGTCATGGGTGGACATCACCACGGTGGTGCCCAGCCGATTGAGTCGGTCCAGCAACTGCATGATGCCAACCGAGGTACCGGGGTCGAGGTTGCCCGTTGGTTCGTCGGCAATCAGGAGCATGGGGCGGTTGACGAAAGCTCGGGCGATTGCAACGCGCTGCTGCTCGCCACCGGAGAGCTCATCTGGACGGCGGTTCTCCTTGCCCTCAAGCCCGACGACCTCAAGCACCTCAGGCACCACCTTGTTGATGTGGGCCTTGGGCTTGCCGATGACTTCCAGGGCAAAGGCCACATTCTCGGTGACCGTCTTGTTCGGCAGCAGGCGGAAATCCTGGAACACGGTGCCGATCTGACGGCGGAAGTAGGGGATCTTCCAATTCGACAGGTGGCCGAGCTCCTTGCCGGCAACCCAGACCGAGCCCTGAGTAGGACGCTCCTCGCGCAGGATGAGCCGCAGAAAGGTCGACTTGCCCGAGCCCGAAGGACCCACGAGAAAGACGAATTCTCCCTTTTCTATCTCTACGGAGACTTCCTCCAGGGCCGGACGCTGCTGGGTCGGATACAGCTTGGTCACGTGGTCGAAAAGAATCACTTAGAGAGTGTAAGTGGCATTGGCGATTACGCCGCGGATGCTTGCTGCTTGCGCCACCGAATACCGGACTCCACGAAGTCATCGATCTCGCCGTCAAGGACAGCCGCCGTGTTGCCGGTTTCGGTCTCAGTACGCAGGTCCTTGACCATTTGGTAGGGGTGCAGAACATAGGAACGCATCTGATTTCCCCACGAACCGGAGTTGTCGCCCTTGAGGGCGTCCATCTTGGCGCGATCCTCCTGACGCTGGCGCTCAAGCAGCTTGGCCTGCAGGACGACCATCGCGGTGGCCTTGTTCTGGATCTGGGAGCGCTCGTTCTGGCAGGACACCACGATGCCCGTTGGAATGTGGGTCAGGCGGACTGCGGAGTCTGTGGTGTTGACTCCCTGACCGCCGGGGCCACTGGAGCGATAGACGTCTACGCGCAGGTCGTCGTCTGGGATCTCGGCTGTTTCGGCCGGCGCAACGACAGGAATGACTTCGACACCAGCGAAGGAGGTCTGGCGACGTCCCTGGTTGTCGAAGGGCGAGATGCGAACCAGCCGGTGCGTGCCCTGCTCGACTGAGAGTGTGCCGTAGGCGTAGGGCGCCTTCACTGCGAACGTGGCTGACTTGATGCCAGCCTCTTCGGCGTACGAGGTGTCATAGATCTCGTAGGACCAGTTGTGGCGTTCGCAGTAGCGCGTGTACATGCGCAACAGCATCTCGGCCCAGTCCGCGGCGTCAACGCCGCCCGCCTCTGCCCTGATCGTCACGAGAGCATCGCGTGCGTCGTATTCACCCGAGAGCAGCGTTCGCACTTCGAGCTCAGCAATCGCCTTCTGCAGCGATTCAAGTTCCTTCAGGGCTTCTTCTGTCGACGCCTCATCGCCCTCATCCTCAGCGAGCTCAAGCAGGATGGGCACGTCGTCCAAACGCTGGCGAAGGGCTTCGACCTTGCGAAGTTCTCCTTGTTGAAATGACAGTCGCGAAGTGATGGCTTGCGCCTTCTCTTGGTCATCCCACAGATCGGGCACGGAGGCTTCGGCTTCAAGCGCGGCGATGCTCGTGCGTAAGGCGGGCAGATCCAAGACAGTCTCGATGCTGCCAAGAGTGTTCGCCAGTTCCGCTAGGCGCTCGGCAGATTCGATAGAAGTCACGGGTGAGAACACTACGCGCCGGGGCATGAGTCGGGTACAGGATCACCTTGGTGACCTTCCACGGTCAGCGGACGCTCCGCAGTACTGGATACTTCGCTTCGTGAGTGAGCCAATTCGACGCGTGTCCTGCGAATTGGCTTTGTCTGTTCTGGAGCCAGTGCGCTTGAGCCTCCAGGTGGCTCCGTCAAATGAGTTTCTCGACCTCACAGAGACCCTGCAGATCACCAGCGACGGTGTTCCGGTAGCTGTTGAGGAGATCGACATCGCGGGCTTGGGACGAGTCCACGTCTGCTACCCGACGCCAGGCCGAGTTGAAGTCAACTATCAGGCGACCGTGACGGGCAGAGCGCGCGTTCGCAAAGTCACAGATGCTGAGCGGATTGTGTACCGCCGACCAAGTCGGTACGCCGAATCAGATCGCCTGGCACCCATTGCCCAGGCAGAGTTCGCCGGCATCACAGATGCTCGTGAGTTGCTCGAAGGCGTTTCGTCGTGGGTCGGCACGCGCCTGAGCTACGTCGAGGGCAGCAGCGGGCCGACCGACGGATCGGTGGAGACGATGCTCAAGAGGCAGGGAGTCTGCCGGGACTATGCGCACCTGGTGATCGCCATGCTTCGAGCACTGGATGTGCCAGCGCGACTGGCCGCCGTCTACTCCCCCGGGCTTCATCCCATGGATTTCCACGCCGTAGTCGAGGCTGCCGTGGACGACACCTGGCTCGTGAGCGATGCCACGCTATTGGCGCCCCGCTCGAGTTTCGTGCGGATCTGCACAGGTCGCGATGCTGGAGACACGGCATTTCTCTCAACGTACGGTGGGCAGGCTGACCTGCTCTACTCCACCGTCACTGCCACTATCGACGGCATGCTGCCCAGTGACGACGTGCACCAGCATCTGTCCATCACCTAGAGCAGGCACAGGCCTCTGGCTAGTCGCCGCGGAAGTCAAGCCGTGCCTTTGAAGACACGCGTATGACGTCGTCTCCGATGAGTGTGAAGAAGGCGAGGCGCACGGGGGCGCTGAGCTCCACCACCACGTCATCTCCGTTGCTGCGAACAGAATCGATATGCAAGCCGGGAATGCTGACAGCCTCCTGCTCCCGTTGAACGTAGGCGCGGGCGCGAGCAACGACTGTTGCCGCTTCCAAGCGCGTGGCTTCTTGGGCGCCCTTGGCGTAGTACTCCTGCAAGTCGATCGCCTGAGCCCCTGCCAGCGCAGCTGCATCGGCAAGCGCGAACAGTTGCCTGTGCTGGAGAAAGACATTGCCCGCGTCTGTCGCAACGGCCACCGCAAGCAAGCAGATGCCGACGAGTCCAATCCCCAGAATCAATGTGCTGCCTGCTTCGCGATCCTTCGCGCGAAAGGACGTCACGAAATGCCCACATCCGATCGATAACTGTCCATTCGCAATTCGGAGTCAACCGTGATGGGGTAACCCAACTCCTGACTTCCAAGTGCGGTTGGGAGCCAAGGCAGGTCCACGAGCCACTCAAGTCGCACATGAGTCGAAGACGATGGCGACAGGCAGCTTCCGCTGCAAGTGATGCTCAGCGCGGTTGTCGGAAGTTCAAAGCCCTGATCCGACATTGCCAACCGAGCAGCCGTCTGTGCATTCTGCTTTGCCTCGAGCAGTGAGTCCGACATCATGAATGCCCGGCCAGCTTCGCGCACAGCTTGAGTTGAGGCCATCACTGCGGATTCAATACGCAGCGCTGTCAGTAGGACGTAGAGCAACGGAACCAGTACTAGCACCCCAATGATCAGGAATTCCAAGATGGCCGATCCGTTGTCGGTTGATAGCTCACGCTTCACGTGTGCTCCTGCAGGGCATGGGCGGTGACGGACATCGACTCCGGGCCCAGCATTCCTAGCAAGGGCAGCCGCGCCCCTATTTGGATTCTTGTCATCACAATGCCGTGCTCAACAACGCGCGTCGCATGAACGCTGGTCACCACACTGGCAGCGAGATTGCCGTCAAGGAGTTCACGCGCTCGCCGCTCGCCTGTAGAGAGTTGCGAACCGGCCAATGCTGCGACTCGTGCCCCCTCGGCCGCAGCGGCCGTGAGTGTCGAGCGGACATGAAATGTGAGTGCCAGCTGCATTACGGCGAGTGCAACAGCAATGAGCATTGGGGCGACGAGCGCGAATTCGACGACCGCATTTCCACGTTCGCCACTCATGCGCTTGGGAAGTCTCGCCATGGGCTATGAATGGCCAGAGATGCTCGACATGGCTCGATCAAAGACCGACGTCAACGCATCGTCGGCAACCAACCAGATCGCTGTCACCAAGCCTGCGGTCATCACGGCCACCAGCACCCAGCCCGGAACATCTCCGCGGTCACCACTTCTTGACCTCAGCCCTCTCGCCCAGTGGCGCATTGGGGACAGCGACTTCCGCCACCTGTGGGGCAGTTTGCTCAGCATGATTTCTCCTTCACTAGGAACGAACGACGAGCTGGAGGCCTTGCACACCTGGAAACACCGCGATCAACACCACCGTCGGCAGGATCAAAAAGACCACTGGAATGAGCATCGCCACTTCTTTGCGTCCGGCCTTCTCCATCAGAGCGCGACGATCGGCAGCTCGCACGTCAGATGCCTGCGCACGCAGGACATCAGCCAAGGGCGAGCCGCGCTCCATTGCGATGACAAATGCATCGATGAACCGCTCCACCTCAGGGCTGCCGACTCGAAGAGCCAGATCACGCAAGGCCAGATCGAGGGCTTGACCGCCTCGCACGTCGCCAAGACTGCGCTGAAGCTCCGCGGTGAGTTCGCCACCAAGAGTCCGACACACTCGTTGGATCGCGGCCGCTGGTGATTCACCGGCTGCTGCCGCGAAAGCCAGGAGCTCAGCCACCGCCGGCAATTCCCGGGCTATCTGCTCTTGGCGTCGTCCAATGTGCTGCGCGAGGCGACGATCTGCCCAGATCACACCTGCAATTGCGCCCGAGACAAGGAACAGTGGCAGACAGATGGGAGAGGCACCGCGAGCAGCGCAGATGAAGCCCACCACGGCACCGGCAGCAGAGCACATACCGATAGCTCCGGCCTGCTCGAAGCGATATCGATCACCACTCGGCAAGCCTGCGCGCGCAAGTCTGTGCTCGAGCGATGCCTTGGGCCCACGAAACTCCAGCATGGGGCGCACGAGTGCGACTAGGACTTGCCCGACGCCAGGCGCCCTTCGCACACGAGCACGCAGGTGCGGTGTCGTCGGCACAAAGGGAGCAATGCGCTCAAGCATCGAGGGGGGTCGAAACGCAAGCGCGCGTGAGACCACCAAGGCAAATCCAAGCGCGGCGAGCAGGCCCAGTACCGCGCCAGCAGCAACCGAATTCACGAGTCCACCAATCGACGTTCGTCCGGCAGCCGACCGATCCAGATCATGATTCGGTACGCCAGGATCGACAGTGCCGCTGCACAGAGCAGTACGACGGCGCCCTGAAGACTGCGATATGAGTGCAAGGCCGCAGGGCGGGTAGCAAGCATTGCCAGGGTGAGCCACGGCGCCGCAACGGCGAGGCGCGCGGCGTTGATCGTCCAGCTTTGCCTTGCCTCCAGCTCCCCTCGTACGCGAGCGTCCTCGCGCAGCAAGGAGCTCAGCGTGCGCAGCACGCTGCCCAAATCGTGACCACCAACGTGATGCGCGACAACGAGCGCCGCTGCGACTCGATCGGCAATCGGGTCGGCGAGTTCGTCTGTCAAGACATGAAGTGACTCTTCGAAGGATCCGGCCACTCGATAATTGCCCGCGAATTCGGCGAAAGCGGCCCTCAGCGCACTGGGACCTTCGTCTGCCAAAGCACAGACTGACTCCGGCAAGGAATAGCCCGCGCGGACCGAGGCCAGCAAGGCATCAATGGCATCGGGCCACACCTTTCTGAGCTCGCGCTGACGGATCCGAACCCTGCGCTTGATCAGCGCGATGGGCATGCTTGCGCTCGCTGTACCCGCCAGTAGAGCCACGACTGGCAGGGCGGTCACGAGCAAGGTGAGCACGAGGCAAACGAGGCCGACCGAAATACACACGAGCAGGAGGCGCGAACCACTGAGTTGCGCAATACCTGATTGCTGAGCCAAGCGATCCAGGCCAAGAGTCCGAGAAGTCGCGCGCTGCGATTGCGGATGCCTACGCAATGAGGTGAGCATGAAGATGACTCCGACTGCCATGCCGAGCCCGACAAGGGCGCCCATCAGGCTGCTCGCTCAGAGTGCGCTGGCGATGGGGCAAGCAGTGCCGCAAGGTCGAAGCCAGCATTTGCAAATCGATCAGCATGAGGGGGAAAGCCGGAGCGTCGCTCCAGACCGGATCTCCCGGTCGCGAAGATCTCGGCCAGTTCGACTACGCCATTCTCGATGCGTCCCGACAGGCCAACAATCTCTGTGATGCGCCGCCTGCCATCGCGCTGGCTTGCCGCGTGAATCACAAGATCAACAGAACTGGCAACAGTGGGGACTACGAAATCCGCGGGAATGTTCTGTCCGGACAGAAGCGGCAAGGTGCAGAGTTTCAACACTGCATCCCGAGCACTGTTGGCGTGAACAGTTGCCATTGCGGGCATGCCGCTGTTCATCGCTATGAGCAAGTCAAGAGCTTCACCTTGGCGCACCTCACCGACGACGATCCGCGTCGGACGCATCCGTAAAGCCTCCCGAATCAACCTTCGAAGTGAGACTTCGCCGGTGCCATCAAGACTCACATCGCGAGTTTGCATCGCGACCCAATCCACATGGGCAAGGCGCAGTTCGAAGACCTCCTCGCAACTCACGATGCGTTCGCCAGTGTCAAGTGAGCCGAGCAGGGCATTGAGCAAAGTTGTCTTACCTGCCTGTGTTCCACCGGCAACCACGATGTTCAGCCCCGAGGCAACGGCCGCGTGGAGAAAGACAGCGGCCTGGTCACTCAAACTGCCTAGGCGGACAAGATCGTGCACCCGAGAGGGACGGAGCACGAATCGTCGGATGTTGACTGACCAATGACGGCGTGTGATGTCTGGTATCACCACATGCAGACGACTGCCATCGGGCAGGATGGCATCGACGAACGGGCTTGAAATATCAATGCGACGTCCGGATGCGCGCAGCATGCGTTCGACGAGATCACGCACCTCACGGTCAGACAGAACAACTGTTGTCAGTTCTGACTTTCCGTTGCGAGCGATGAAGATGCGCCCGGGTTCATTCAGCCAGACTTCTTCTACCGTGGGGTCATCAAAGAACTGCTGAAGCGGCCCGAAGCCGGCAATCGCCTGATGTAGATCGCGAGCGATACCAATGTGCTCATCGGACCCGGCCTGTCCTCCGTGATGGATCCAGACCTCGGAAGCCAGGTCATCAAGAAAGTCTCGAAACTCCGTCGGTCGTGTCATCGGATCCAAACCTGAATCCTGAATCGCCAGGCGAACCCGAGCTTCCATGTCTTCGCGCACCTGCGCTAGCGATGGCATCTGACCCCCCGTTGGACAACTTCATCAACGGTAGGTCGAGAGAACATTCAGACGAAGCTGAAGAAGACAAGCTGTGCATAACCTGCACGTTGGGGATAACGGATTAGCCGAAACGCTTGATCCATGCATCCGCGACGATCTGCGGATGCTCCAACTGCGATACATGTCCTGAGTCCGATAGCACCATCACCTGCGCGTGCTTGAAATGCTTGGTGCTCTTCACTGCACCGTGCGGATTGACGAGCAGATCCTGACGGCCATAGATCAGCAAGGTCTTGGCCTGCACAAGCTCTGCGAGCTTCCATGGTCGCCGAGGGCCCGGATCCAAATAGGTCTTCAGCAGACCACGTAGCGACTGCAGAAATGCATCGCTCGAATAGGGCAAGGCTCCATAGGCAGTCGCGGCTTCCACTGCTTCCTCAAATCGCTCCGGCGGAACGCAGCTTGGATCGGCGAAGCATGTCTTGAAGGTCGTCTGCACTCGCGTTGCCACATCGACCTTGGCCGAGCGTGCGGACAGCGACTCACCCAGGCCCGGGATTCCCAACAATGGCAGAACGATGTTCGTCCTATTGGGCCGAACCTCTGGCAAGGCTGGAGAGATGAGTGTGAGGGACTTGACGAGTTCAGGGCGTCGGGCTGCCAATTGCAGGGACGCGGCTCCGCCAAGTGAGTTGCCAAAGAGGTGGACTTCGCGGCCGCCGAGTTCCTCATCAATGAATTGCGCCACTGCCTTGGCATGGCCGAGCGGGGAATAGTCGCCGTCTCGAGGCGGTGGCGACTGGCCGAAGCCATTGAGGTCAGGGGCCCAGCCCTCCACTTCGCCCTGGAGCAAGCCCATGAGGTCGGTCCAGTTTGTCGATGCGCCACCGAGCCCATGGACATAGACGGCGGTCGCGGCACCGGCCTTCGCGCTTGGGGCATGCCGCACGCTCAAGGTTCGCCCTTGGAGGAATACGTCCGTTGCTGGCCACGGCGGCAGTAATGCTGACACCCCGCAAGGTTAGCGAGAATGTCCAGACTGACACGATGTGCACCTGAGCACTGAACAAGAGGGGCAATACATGGAGATCAAGATCGGCGTCACCTACTCATCACGCGAGATCGCCCTCGACAGCGAAGACAAGCCCGCCGATGTTGCCAAGCTCGTTGACGCGGCCATTGCCAGCGGTGGAGTGCTCAAGTTGACCGATGACAAGGGACGCACCGTTCTCGTTCCGGCTGAGAAGATCGCCTACATAGAAATCGGGCCGGGCACCAGCCGCAAGGTCGGCTTCGGCCACTAGAGCCATGGCCTGAGAAATCGAGCCCTACCAGCACTCCCGCTCAGCCAAGGGCTCCTGGAGCCCGCATGGCTACACTTGGCATTCATCGTGTCGATAAGGGCAATTGGTCTTCCGTCACACGAGTAGACCCTGGGAGTCACCCTGAGTACCTCATCAACTGTTGATCCGACACATGCACCCACGTTTGCAGAGCTCGGTACGGATCCCACGATCGTCGCTGCGCTCCTTGAGGATGGAATAGAGCGCGCATTTCCGATTCAGGAGATGTGCCTGTCCATGGCCTTTGAAGGTCGCGACATCATCGGTCAGGCCAAGACCGGCACGGGCAAGACACTCGGCTTTGGCATCCCGCTGCTGCAGCGCGTTGATCTCGAAGGTGACCGCGATCGCCCACAGGCCTTGGTCATCTGTCCCACGCGTGAGCTCGGACTTCAGGTTGCCACCGACCTCGAGCGCGCTGGGCGCCTGCGCGGTGTTCGCGTGCTCGCTGTGTACGGCGGCCGTGCCTATGAGCCGCAGATCGAAGCGTTGAAGAACGGCATTGACGTCGTCGTCGGTACCCCCGGACGAATCATCGACCTTTCCAACCGGCGCGACCTTGATCTGAGCGCCGTGCGTGTTCTCGTACTTGACGAGGCTGACGAGATGCTCGACATGGGCTTCCTGCCTGACGTTGAGCGCATCGTTTCTGCTGTGCCCGCAAAGCGACAGACCATGCTGTTCTCGGCAACGATGCCGGGCCAGATCGTCAATCTCGCGCGCCGGTACATGACACAACCCACGCACATTCGCGCAAGCGATCCAGGCGACGAGAGCGCGACAGTTGACGCCATCGAGCAGCATGTCTGGCGCGCTCATCCCCTGGACAAGATTGAAATCGTTGCGCGGATCCTGCAGGCCGAGAGCCGTCAATTGGCGATGATCTTCACCCGCACAAAGCGCAAAGCTCAGAAGATCGCCGACGACCTCACCGAGCGTGGATTTGCTGTCGGCAGTGTGCACGGTGACCTTGGCCAAGGAGCGCGCGAGCAAGCCCTGCGCGCCTTCCGCAATGGCAAGGTCGACATCCTCGTGGCCACCGATGTGGCTGCACGGGGCATCGACGTGGACAACGTCACTCACGTCATCAACTTCGAATGCCCTGACGATGAGAAGACCTACCTGCATCGAATTGGGCGCACAGGTCGTGCCGGCAATTCCGGCGTTGCCGTCACCTTGGTTGACTGGGAAGACATCGCTCGCTGGCAGATGATTGATCGCGCTTTGAAACTGCCGTTCAAGGATCCGATCGAGACCTACTCAACGAGCGATCACATCTTCACTGGTCTGAACATTCCGGCTGGCACCACTGGCACCTTGCCCAAGGCCGGGCGCACTCGCGAAGGTCTGGGCGCAGAGAATGTGGAAGACATTGGCGAGACAGGCAAGAAGCCGAAGCAATCCAGTCAGCCTTCTCGCTCGCAGCATCAGGACAAGCCACGCAAGCATGAGCAGCGCAGCCACTCAAAGCCGGCCGCAACTGCGAAAACTGACGATCCCGCACTCAAGGCTGAGAGCAAGGCCCGTCAACGCCGACGTACGCGCAGCGGCAAGCCTGCAGTAAAGCCCGAGTGATTCAGTTCGCCTGATCCACCAGAGCCTGGGCTAGCGCTCGGTAGTCACGCGCACCAACGCTGTTTGGTGCCGTCGAAAGGACCGTGCGACCAACTGCTGGCGCCTCGGCGAACCTGATGGATCGGTGAATCGCCGGCAGGACATTGACGTGATATCGCTCGGGCAGATCGCTGAGCACTGCCCGCGCATGCAGGGTTCGCCCGTCGTATTGCGTCGGAATGATGCCGGCGATCTTCAATTTCGGATTGACGTAGTTGCGCACTTCTTCAATGGTCTGCAGCAACTGGCCCACCCCACGATGAGAGAGCGTTTCGCATTGCAGCGGGATGGCGACGGCATTGGCCGCGATCAAGGCGCCGATGGTGACGATGCCAAGTGACGGCGCGCAATCCAGAAGAATCCAGTCGTATTCAGACTGCAGTGGCTTGAGCGCGTTGCGCACTGCGAGCTCGCGACCTTTGGTCGAAGCCAGCGCCGCATCAGCGTCGGCGAGTCCGATGCTTGCAGGCAGCAGATCAACTCCATCGTCGGTCCGGATCAGCGCTTGAGTCGCTTCGGCTCCGTTGACGAGCACTCCACGGACATCACGTTGAAGATCCTCGGGATCGATGCCCAGACTGAAAGTCGCGCACGCTTGGGCATCGAGATCAACGACGAGAACACGCCGACCCATCTCGGCCATCGCTGCTGCCACGGTCACGACTGAAGTGGTCTTTCCGACTCCGCCCTTCTGATTTGCAAATGCAAGGACCCGGGCCATGGCCATATTGTGTCGCCACGCTGCAGGCTCGGCATTGATCCCTCCACCCGCGGACAGTGGCTACTCTGAAAAGCATGCGTTTTGTGCACGAGCTGGAACATGAGCCCTCGGCGCTGCGACCCGCCCGCAACGCGCTCGAGGCTTGGTGTGTGGCACAGGGAGTCGATCCTGAATCGATCGTCATCATGGCCAATGAGTTGTGCACGAATGCCATTCGCGATGGCAAGGGACCAGTGACCCTGAGTGGAAGTTGCTCGACGCAGTGGCTGAGCATCAGCGTGCAGCAACGGGGAAGTGTCAGCCTGGCCATGCCTCCGCGCGCTTGGGCCCTTGAACTGCGAATCGCGGGTAGAGGACTGCGCATGGTCGACTCGCTAGCGCAGAGTTGGGGCTGGCAGACCACTGCAGATCAGACCCTCGTCTGGGCGCGCATTGCTCGTGTCAGCTCGTAAGCCGCGCCAAGTGCGGGTCCGCGCCTGAACAGGCCGCAGTGCTTTCGACGGTAACCTGTCTGGGTGACGACAAGCGCAACGCGGGTATTCCTCGCCCGCCTAGCGGGGGTACGGGTATTCGACCCCAATGGCGAACAGCTCGGCAAGGTGCGCGACAGCATCATCGTCCTGCGCACGACTGCTGCACCGCGACTGACTGGTCTCGTCGTTGAGGTTCAGGCCCGCCGAAGGATCTTCGTGCCGATCTCCAAGGTCACTTCGATCGATGCGAACCAAATCATTGTGACGGGCGTGGTGAATCTGCGCCGATTCGAGAAGCGTCCCAATGAGACCCTCCTGACGGCAGAGCTGCTGGATCGCAATGTCGATCTGCTTGCCACTGGTGAGCAGGTGTCAATCGTCGACGTGGGCGTGGAGCTCGATCGCACCCATGACTGGAGCGTGACCCAACTCTTCATCCAGCTCGGATCCAGCGGCTTCCGTCGCCGTGGTGAACGCAAAGTCGTCAGCTGGCAGGAAGTCAGCGGACTGTCGCTGTCGAATGTCGATCAGGGTGCAAGCGCGATGATCGCCAGCATCGGCACTCTGCGAGCCGCAGACATCGCAGCACTTCTGCACGAACTGTCGTCCAAGCGACGCCTGGAGGTCGCGCGCGAACTTGATGACGATCGCCTCGCAGACGTCCTGGAAGAGCTCCCCGAGGACGACCGCGTAGAACTCGTACAGCTACTCGATGTCGAACGCGCCGCCGATGTGCTGGAGGACATGGATCCAGACGATGCGGCTGACTTGCTGTCGGAGCTGCCGCCCGAGCGCGCGGCGGACCTTCTGCGCCGCATGGAGCCCGAAGAGGCCGAGGACATCCGGCGTCTGCTCTCCTACGACGAACTCAGCGCCGGCGGCATGATGACCACCGAGCCAGTTGTGCTTTCTCCCGACGCCACGGTCGCTGATGCACTGGCACAGATCCGCAACCCCGATGTTTCACCGGCCTTGGCCTCACAGGTGTACGTCACACGAAGTCCAACTGAGACGCCCACCGGGCGCTATCTCGGGACATGTCATTTTCAGCGACTGCTGCGCGAGCCGCCAGCAACCCTGGTGTCCTCGCTGGTCGACTCCGACTTGGTGCCAGTACACCCTGAGGCCCCGCTCAGTGAGGTCACGCGCACATTTGCTGCCTACAACCTTGTTGCGCTGCCCGTGGTGGATCAGAACGGCCATCTGCTGGGTGCTGTGACCGTTGACGACGTGATCGACCACATGCTGCCTGAGGATTGGCGCGAGAACGACGGGGATGAGCATGGTTAGCCGTCCCTCGCGCAAGATTCGCGGCATCGATCAGCCGATGGAGCGCGGAATGTCGCTGCGCGGCAACTACGACCCGGAGCGCTTCGGGGCAGTGTCAGAAAAGGTCGCTCGATACATCGGCTCGTGGAGATTCATCGCCTGGATGTCCGTGGCGATCGCTCTATGGGTGCTGATCAACACGATCGGGCCAGAGGACTGGCATGTCGACCCATTCCCCTTCATCTTCTTGACCTTGCTGCTGTCCTTGCAGGCCTCATACGCGGCTCCTCTGATCCTGCTGGCTCAGAATCGTCAGTCCGACCGCGACCGGGTGCAGTACCAGGAAGACCGACTGCGAACTGAGCGGCTCCTAGCCGACAGCGACTACCTGGCGCGCGAGATCGCCGCCTTGCGCCTGGCTTTGGGCGAGGTGGCCACTCGTGACTACATCAGAGGCGAACTGCGCGACATGGTCTCGGATTTGCGCGATCACATCGACTCCATGGACCTCGAAGAGCGACCCAAGCCGCGGGACCGCAAGCGCGAGCGCTGATCGACCCGCCTAGCATCATGTCTATGCAACCCAATCTTGAGGCGATTCACGCTGCCCTTGCCACTGTGCAGGACCCGGAGATCCACCGTCCCATCACCGAGCTCGGCATGGTCAAGTCTGTAGAGGCCGATTCCAGCGGTGCCACCAAGATCGGCATCTTCCTGACGGTTTCCGGCTGTCCTATGAAGGACACCATCACCGAGCGCGTGACACTCGCTGTTTCCGCCATTGCCGGCGTCACCAGTGTTGCAGTTGAACTCGACGTGATGAGCGACGAACAACGGGCCGGCCTGAAGACTCTGCTTCGCGGCGCCGATGCCCGCGAGATCATCTTCAACAAGCCCGGTTCCACCACCCGCGTCTACGCCATCGCTTCGGGCAAGGGTGGAGTCGGCAAGTCATCTGTGACGGCAAACCTGGCAGCCGCCATGGTCGACATGGGATTGTCCGTTGGCCTGGTTGACGCAGATGTCTACGGACACTCGATCCCACGCATGCTTGATGCACTCGACGCACCGACGATGGTCGAAGGCATGATCATGCCGCCCACCGGCTACGGCGTCCGGGTGATTTCGATGCTGGCATTCAAGCCCGGTGGCGTCACCCAGCCCGTGGCTTTCAGAGGTCCGATGCTGCATCGGGCCCTCGAGCAATTTCTTGCAGATGTGTGGTGGGGGGACTTGGAGGTTCTGCTGCTGGACCTGCCACCAGGCACCGGCGATATCGCCATCTCCACCGCGCAGTTGCTGCCTGGGGCGGAACTTGTCATCGTGACCACACCTCAGATGGCTGCTGCCGACGTTGCAGTGCGTGCCGGCACCTTGGCCGAACAGACACACCAAAAGGTCGTCGGCGTCATCGAGAACATGAGCAGTTTTCCCTGCCCCCACTGCGGAGAGCCGATTGATCTCTTCGGTGCCGGTGGCGGACAGCTCGTGGCTCATCAGATCGGCAAGGTGCTCGGCACTGAAGTTCCACTTCTTGGTCAGATCCCGTTCGATGTCGCGCTCCGCGAGGGCGGCGACGATGGTCGACCACTGGTGCTCAGCCATCCCGATGCGCCGGCATCGATCGCTCTGCGCGCGATTGCCGAACGCCTTGGCATGCGGCCACGCGGTCTTGCAGGAATGTCACTGGGTCTGACGCCTGCAGGGCGCTAAAAGCGTCTAGGTGGCGTCGGGGTCGAAACTGGGGCGCGAATCTGAGCTTTTCGGCGCCGGCTTGGTCGCTGGCTCTTCGCGCATGATCGTGCTGGCCAGCCGTTTTGGATGAAGGTCAGCCAGACCCTTCACTGTGTCCATCGCCTCGTTGATATCCAGCCCGGCTGAATCAGCGAGATCCTGCTTGGCAGTGGACGCCATCGTACGAATCTGCTTGAGGAATCTGGCGCCGTCAGCTGCAGCTTTGGGAAGTCGATCAGGCCCGAAAATCAGCAGACCGATGACCCCAAGCATGAGAATCTCGCCAATGCCAATATCGAACACGTTTCTAGCCTAACCCTGCTCAGCCCTTGCCTGATGCCGAGCCAAGAGTGACGGTCGCAGTCCTCGGATCACTGTCGCGCTCATACGAGACGGTGATCTTCTCACCCGGAGCATTGTCGCGAATCGCCACAACAAGCTCGGTCGCATCGCGAATAGCTCGCCCATTGACGGCGGTGATGACGTCACCCACTTCCAGACCAGCAGCCGCAGCCGCGCTGGATGCCGTGACCTTGCTGAGCTTCGCACCGACCCCTGAGAAGTTGATGTCAAGAGAAACACCAATCACTGGCGTGCGCGAGTCACCCGTGGCGATGATTTCCTCAGCTATGCGCTTGGCCGAGTTCACCGGAATAGCAAAGCCAAGCCCAATGCTGCCACTGTCTCCAGTGGACGCCATCGTGGCGATCGCTGAATTGATGCCGGTCACCTGTCCGCTGGAGTTCAACAGCGGTCCACCTGAATTTCCTGGATTGATGGCTGCGTCAGTTTGGATGGCATTGATGAACGAGGCTTCACCGTCACCCCCGGTGGTCACCGGCCGATTGATGGCGCTGACGATTCCCGCGGTCACCGTGCCTGCGAGCCCAAGCGGAGCGCCGATGGCGATAACTGAATCCCCGACGTGCACGGCATCTGAATTGCCAAGTGTGACTGACGGAAGGTCTTTGCGACTGACTTTGACAACCGCGAGGTCATAAGCCGGGTTCGTCCCCACGACCTCGCCAGATGCCTTGGTGCCATCGTTGAAGACGACGCCCAACTTGCCGCCATCGCCGAGGAGTCCAACAACATGGTTGTTGGTGAGGATGTACCCATCTGAGCGCAGTACAAAGCCGGAGCCACTTCCAGATCTGGATTCTCCTTCAACCACTATCGAGACCACTGATGGCAGCACGGCAGCCACGACTTCAGCCACTGAACCCGCAGCTGGCGGCGAGAGTTCAGCCGGGGCCTGTGGCAGAGCAATGGACGAGGCTGTGGAAGTCGTCGTGTTGTCGGCCTGAGTCCCAATGAAGTAGCCCCCGACGCCTGCGCCAAGGCCGACGACTGCAGCCGTGAGAGCTGCAACGAGCACGGTGCCGGCCACGCCGAGTCCACGCTTGGCCACGATCGGCACGAAGGTCGGGGGCTCGGGAAGGGACTCTGCAACCGGTTGGGTGCCAGACTCGGTCGACATGGGTGCAGACTCCTCGCTCGATGGTTGGTCAGACAGCTTCGAGCGTAGACGCGTTAGGCTGCAGCCAATTCTCACACCCGTGGAGGTGCGCCATCACATCGTCCCCCCTGCCATCGAAGGCATCTTGGAACTACGCCGATGAATGGCTCGATGAATCCGAGCAGATTCGCGCTGCTCGCGACAAGGCTGGCGAATTGGGATGCAGTCCCGTCGCGCCGTCAACAGCGCACACCTTGCGCGTGCTGGCCAAGGCAATCAACGCTGAGAGCGTTGTTGAGGTAGGCACCGGCGCCGGTGTCTCGGGCGCTGCACTTCTGTCCGGAATGTCAGCCGAGGGCGTGCTCACGTCAATTGACAATGAAGCCGAGGTTCAGCGACTTGCTCGCGAGACCTTGAACAATCTCGGGTACGACCATATTCGGGCCCGCCTCATCACAGGACGCGCGCTCGACGTGCTCCCACGCCTCACAGAGGGCGCCTACGACCTGGTGTTCATCGATGGCGATCGAACCGAGTACCCGGCCGCCCTCGTCCTTGCCAAGCGGCTCCTGCGCGACGGAGGTCTGGTGGCCTTCGACAGCATGCTGACCGAGGGAAGTATCGGCGATTCGTCGAGCCGCAACCCTGAGGCCGTGGCCTTGCGCGATGTGGCACACGCTCTTCGCGACGATGACAACTGGATCCCAGCCCTGCTCACGGTGGGTTCGGGCTTGCTGATAGCCATCAAGGTCGCTGAGTAACTGCACCGGGCAAAGCAAAAGGGCTGAGGAAATCCTCAGCCCTTTTCTTTTGTTGATTCAGGCAAAGACTGCAAGCAGGCTGTTACCGAGATTCTTGGCTTCTTCGGCGTTGAGCTCTACTACGAGCCGACCACCGCCCTCAAGTGGTACGCGCATGACATAGCCACGCCCCTCCTTGGTGACCTCGAGCGGGCCATCGCCCGTTCGTGGCTTCATCGCGGCCATCGCGTCCCCTTTCGTCTGGGGACCCATTATTCCGCTTCGAGTGCGCCAGCGCACCACCGGTCAGGGTTTTGGGGCCTTTGGCAGGATTCCTTGCTCAATCAGCGCGCCAAGTTTGCGCAGCGAATGGTTCACTCCGGCGACGAAAGCCGGGCGCACTACAGGCCAACCCAGCTTGCCGACGAAGCCAAGCGGCAGGTCAAGATCTTCACTCCACAGAAATCGCGAACGACCGTCGGACAGAGCCACGACCTCCATCACGCCCGTGCCGCGCACAAAACGTCCGGTGTGCACAACGTCAACTCGATACGGGGCATCCCAGCGTGTGATGGTCATGGTGTCGAGAAACCCAAGGGGAAACCCCAGATGAACTCCAGTGAATGCGCTCAGTTCTGAGCCGAGCGATCGACCGTCGCCCACGACGACATCGACTCGGGTGCCAAGCATCCACTCCCCTTGCGAGGGCCAATCAGTGAACGCCGCAAAGACCACATCTACTGGCGCCTGAATATCAACGCTGGCTCGTACTTCACTCAAAGCGTGTGTGCTCCTGTCGTAATCGTTCGTTCTCGGCTCGCAGTTCTTGGATTGCGGCATCGACCTCGTCCATTCGATATCCGCGAAGCACCACATCGAAACGCGGATCCTGGGCGTCACCTTCTGGCCGAAGATCAACGACAGCTTCCGGCAGCCCACCTTGGCGACCAACAAGGAGCAGCGCGATCCCAACGATCACAGCGATGGCAAGAAACACGGCGGTCATAGGACTATCTCACCACGAGTGGGAGACCCATGGACGCCTGGCCAAGGCTGAGATGTCAGGCTGGTCTCATGCCGAATCCTGGCCCACTCATTCTGGGCGCTCAGCACATCGATATCCAGGACCGCGCAATCATGGCGATCGTCAATCGCACCAAGGACTCCTTCTTCAAGGGCGGCTCAACCTTCGCCGACCATGACGCAATGGCAGCTGTCACTACGGCCGTCGAGGCTGGGGCCCAAGTCATTGATATCGGCGGAGTGAAAGCCGGGCCAGGCGAGGAAGTTGACCCCTTCGAAGAGATTCAGCGGACGGCGGCATTTGTCGGCCAGGTGCGCTCAGCCTTTCCGGATGTTGTCATCAGCGTTGATACCTGGCGCGCAGAAGTGGGACGAGCTGTCTGCCAGGAGGGCGCCGATCTTCTCAACGACGCATGGGGCGGAGTCGACCCTGCTCTTGCCGAGGTCGCAGCGGAGTATGACGTCGGACTCGTCTGCACGCACGCTGGAGGCCAGCAACCCCGCACTCGGCCGCATCGCATTCAGTACACCGACGTGATGGCAACGATCGTTGACTACACCTGTGGCCTTGCCGAGCGTGCCGTCGAACTTGGCGTTCGGCCAGATCGGATCCTGATTGATCCTGGCCATGACTTCGGCAAGAACACCGCACATTCACTGGAGGCGACTCGCCGACTGGCTGAGATGGTCGAGACAGGCTGGCCAGTGTTGGTCTCGTTGTCGCGAAAGGACTTTGTAGGCGAGGCGCTAGGGCTCACCGACCCTAATGATCGCCTGTTCGGCACTCTGGCCACAACGGCAATCTCTTCGCTGCTCGGTGCTCGGATGTATCGCGTGCATGATGTTTCGGTAACGCGACAAACTCTGGACATGGAAAGAGCAATCGCTGGAGCGCAGCGACCGCGCTTGGCCCGGCGCGGACTCGCCTAGTACCTGAGGTTTTACGGCCTCCATACACGTCCGCAGCGCTCTCCCAACATTGCATTGTTCTTCTTCTCCCGGAGCAGATCTCTCGACTGCACAAGGAATAGGAGTTCACATGAACCGCAACAAGCACCTCACCCGTGTTGCTGCAGGACTCGCACTTGGCGCACTCGCCAGCGTGGGAGCGGTCGGCATTGCACAGTCCGCGAATGCTGTATCGAGCAAGGATCAGAGTGCGAGTTCAGCACAGAATGCACATGAAGGCCCGCGAGGCAATCGAGGCCACGGTGGGCCTGGCGGTCCAGAGCGAGGAGGGCGCGGAGCGCCAGTGCACAGTGAACTCGTGGTGAAACTTGCCGATGGGTCATTTCAGACGCGAGTTGGCATCTCAGGAACCGTGACCGCAGTGAGTTCAGCCTCAATCACGGTCAAGGCTGCAGATGGCTACAGCGCGAACTTCGCTGTGAGCAGCACGACCCAGATTCTGGTTGCAGGCAAGGCTGCGACGATTGCTGAACTGAAGGTGGGAGACACCGCCAACATTCATGGCATCAAGAGCGGGACATCAATCACGGCAGAGACCATTCGCACAGGCACACCACTGGCTGCAAAGACATCAGGCTCTTAGGGCTGAGCAAAGAAATCAGCAGTGGCCCAGGAGGACTCGATCGCGTCACAAGCCTGGTGAACTGAGGTCGTCCACACTAACTGGGCCACTGCATGCTCCTTCACAAAACCAAGTCCCTGCCAGTGGGCGACTTGTGCGCGCAGCAGCGCAAAATCACCCCAAGGGTCAAGGACCACCACCGGTTTGTCATGCATGCGCAGGTGCCGAGAGGTCCACACCTCCATCAGCTCCTCCAGAGTGCCGATGCCACCAGGCAAGGCCAGGAAGGCGTCGGCTCGGTCGTCCATGATCGCCTTGCGCTCGCGCATTGTTGACGTCACGATCAATTCATCAGAATCGTGGTCGGCAACCTCATAGTCGACTAGAGCCTGCGGAATCACCCCAATCGTGCGAGCACCACCACGGCGAGTTGCCTGAGCCACCGCCCCCATCATCGATTGGGACCCACCACCTGAAACCAAAGTCCACGATCGTGCGGCGATCTCACGACCCACCTCGGCCGCCAACTGGACATATTGGTCTGGAATCTGCGGGCTTGAGGCGCAATACACGCAGACGGAGGGCATTCCTCAAGCCTATGGGCAGGCCGATTTGCAGGAATCCATTTTTAGTTGTACCTTCAACTAATTGCTTGAACGTTCAACTTTCTCCGCCAACCTTGAAAGGCAGTCATGACAGACTTCAGCGCAACCACCGGAACCTGGGTCATCGACCCGACGCACACGACCATTGGATTCTCAGCCCGCCACGCAATGGTGGCCAAGGTCCGAGGCAACTTCACTGAGTTCACCGGCTCCTTCACGCTGGACGGCGAAGTTCCCGAGAGCTCCTCAGCCGAGCTGCTTGTGCAGTCCGCAAGCCTGACCACCCAGAACGCTGACCGCGACGCGCATCTGAAGAGTGCTGACTTCTTGAACGTGGAGGCCAACCCGACGCTGAGTTTCAAGTCGACTGGGGTCAACATCAAGGGATCTGACACCTTCGTCGTCACCGGTGACCTCACCATCGGCAGTGTCACAAAGAGCATTGACGTCGAGTTTGAACTGATCGGTGTGAGCAAGGATCCATGGGGCGGCACCCGTATCGGCTTCGAAGGCCAGACCGAGATCACCCGTAAGGACTTCGGCCTGGTGTGGAATGTCGCGCTTGAGGCCGGCGGCGTACTTGTCGGCGAGAAGGTCAAGCTCAATCTCGACGTTGAGGCCGTCAAGCAGTAAGCCACCGCAGCAGTCGCTCATGGCAACTGCGCAACTGCGCAACCGACACCCACTCATCCACTGCGTGGGCGATGCTCGGATCCCCCGGTCCAAAATTCAGGGCCGGGGTTCCGAGCGCGGTGAAGCGCGCGACATCCGTCCAGCCGTATTTTGGCTGTGGGGTAACGCCTATCGCGTCAACGAACGCAGCAGCAGCCGGCAGATCCAGGCCTGGCCGGGCCGCATCGGCCTCGTCGACGAACTGCACATCAAAGCCTTCGAACACTGACTCCACATGGCCCTTTGCCTCGTCCAATGAGCGATCCGGCGCGAAGCGATAGTTGACGGTCACGACGCATTCGTCGGGAATCACGTTACCGGCGATTCCGCCCTTGATGCCGACAGCATTCAGGCCTTCGTGAAAGCGAAGGCCGTCCACATCTGGCTCACGAGCCTGGTAGTTCTGCAAGCGGGCGAGCACTTCTCCTGCCGCATGCACGGCGTTGACGCCCATCCAGGAACGAGCGCTGTGCGAGCGAATACCGCTGAGCCGAATCTCTGCTCGCAAGGTGCCTTGGCACCCTGCCTCGATCCCGGCATTGGATGGCTCCATCAAGATTGCAAGCGATGCGTCAAGCAACTCAGGTCTTGCGTTCACGACCTTCTGCAGACCATTGAACTGCGAGGCAACTTCTTCACACTCATAGAACACGTACGTCACGTCGCGCACCGGCTCGGACACATTGGCGGCCAGGGCCAGCGCAATCGCCAGCCCACCCTTCATATCGCAAGCGCCAAGCCCATAAAGACGATCGCCTTCGAAACGATGCTGCAGCCTTCCGGCGCTTGGCACCGTGTCCAGGTGCCCGCCAATCAGCACTCGATCTGATCGCCCCAGTTCAGTGCGAGCCACAATGGTGTTGCCAAGACGGAGAAGATTCAGATGTGCGCAATCAGCAAGGGCCGACTCAACAAGATCCGCGAGTTCTGCTTCATCATGCGACTGTGAAGGCACGTCGATGATCGCAGCGGCAAGGGCGACGACATCTGTTGACAGATCCAAGGCGGGCACACGGATACGGTAGTCGCCATGTCATCCTCAACTGTTGATCTGTCCGCCGTCACTGGTCCTGCGTCGGCCATAGGCCTTGCCACCGTGGTCGGCGACGAGATCCTGGACGTCTGGTACCCAGCGCCAGCATTGACGGCGCTACCCACCGATGTGAGCGGCCTGGCAAGCGCGATCAATGACGATGCAATTCGTGGCGTACACGTTCAGACGATCCTGACGACAATTGCCGATCTTGCCGCCCCACCAGTGAACACCGCTGATGTGTTTCTTCGGCTGCACCTGCTGTCACACCGACTCGTGCGCCCGCGGACCATCAACCTCGATGGCGTCTTCGGACTATTGAACAACGTGGCCTGGACCTCGCTGGGCCCCGTCCCCGTTGATCGTCTGAATGAGACACGTTTGCGCGCGCGCACCAAGGGCCAGCACGTCACTGTCTATGGAGTCGACAAGTTTCCACGCATGGTCGACTACGTCGTACCCAGCGGAGTGCGCATCGCCGATGCTGATCGGGTCCGCCTTGGAGCCCACGTCGGATCCGGCACGACGGTCATGCATGAAGGCTTCATCAACTTCAACGCGGGAACTCTAGGCACGTCGATGATTGAAGGACGAGTGTCTGCGGGTGTCATCGTTGGCGAAGGATCCGATGTCGGTGGTGGCGCGTCAATCATGGGCACTCTGTCTGGCGGCGGCAAGGAAGTCGTCACCATCGGCGCGGGCAGCCTGATAGGCGCTAATGCCGGGGTCGGGTTGAGCCTGGGCAACAACTCCATTGTGGAGGCCGGGCTCTACGTCACTGCGGGCTCCAAGGTGACCATGCCTGATGGATCTGTTGCCAAGGCCCGCGAGGTCTCGGGTGCTGACAATCTGCTCTTCCGCCGCAATTCGCAGTCGGGAGCAATCGAGGTGGTCTCTCGCACCGGCTCGTGGGGCGGGCTGAACGCCGCACTGCACGCCAACGACTGAGGAAGCACCTTTGGCCATACATGAAGAAGACCGCCCATTGGGCGGTCTTCTTCTTTAGGAAGTTCTTGAGGCTGCTACCTAGCGGGCAGCTAGTGGCGTGTAGTCGCGGACATCGGAGCCGATGTAGACCTGACGGGGCCGACCGATCTTGGTGTCGGTGTCCTCAATCATTTCGCGCCACTGCGAAACCCACCCCGGGAGACGCCCAAGGGCGAACATCACTGTGAACATGTCCGTGGGGAAGCCCATCGCCTTGTAGAGGATTCCGGTATAGAAGTCCACATTCGGGTAGAGCTTGCGCGAGACGAAGAAGTCGTCTGCCAGAGCGGTCTCTTCCAGCTGGCGGGCAATGCTGAGCAGTGGGTCATGAACACCCAGCGCAGCGAGCACCGAATCGACATGGCCTTTGACGATCGCAGCGCGAGGGTCATAGCTCTTGTAGACACGGTGGCCAAAGCCCATGAGCTTCACACCGTCTTCACGGTTCTTGACCTTGCGCACGAACTCAGCAACATCACCGCCGGAGTCTGCGATCTCCTGCAGCATCTCCATGACAGCTTGGTTGGCACCGCCGTGCAATGGACCAAAGAGCGCGTTCACTCCGGCTGACACGGATGCGTAGACATTGGCGTTGGCCGAGCCGACCATGCGCACAGTCGACGTTGAGCAGTTCTGCTCGTGATCTGCATGCAGCAGCAGGAGCGTGTCAACCGCGCTGACAACGGCTGGGTTGAGGGTGTAGTCCTCACCAGCAGTGCCGAAAGTCATCGTCAGGAAGTTTGCGACGTACCCAAGTGATGGATCGGGATCAACGAACTTCTCGCCAAGGGAATGCTTGTAGGCGTACGCGGCGATGGTGGGAAGCGCACCAAGAAGTCGGAAGGTTGAGATTTCGACCTGATCCTTTTCGAAGGGGTCCAATTCATCCTGGTAGTAGGTCGACAAAGCGGAGACAGCCGCAGACAGAATCGACATCGGATGCGCATCGCGAGGGAAGCCCGCATAGAGAGCCTTGAGGCCCTCAGGCACGACGAGGTACTTGTTGATCTCGGCTTCAAATTCAGCAAGCGCCGCCGCCGTAGGCAGTTCTCCGTAGATGAGGAGGTAGGCGGTCTCCAGGAACGTTGACTGTTCGGCGAGCTGCTCGATCGGATATCCGCGATAACGCAGGATGCCGGCATCGCCATCAATGAAGGTGATGGCCGACGAACAGGCTGCGGTATTGAGGAATCCGATGTCAAAGGTCACATGACCTGTGGTCTTCATGAAGGGGGCGATGTTCAAACCAGGTTCACCTACGGTTGACGTGACCTCTGGGAGGTCGAGCTCGCCACCTGGGTACTTCACTGCGTATTCAGACACGTCTTCTCCTTCTCGGCGAGCCGACACTACAGACTGCTGTTCATGCTGCGCTATCCCGGTGCACAGTGGGGAGAGTCACAAGGCCAACCGGGCTGGGACTTGGGCTATCGCCTCGTCGGTGGCAGTCAGTGCAATTCTCACATGATGGGCACCTGCTTGGCCATAAAAGTCGCCAGGAGTGACGAGCACCCCGCGCTCAGCAAACCAGGCAACGGTCTGCCAGCAGGGCTCACCACGAGTGGTCCAGAGATACAAGCCCGCAGCGCTGTCGTCAACCACAAATCCGGCTTCGATGAGGGCGGCTTTGAGCATCTGGCGTCGCCTGCCATAACGCTCATGCTGCACGAGCACATGGGCATCATCCGCATAGGCGACAGCAGCCGCATGCTGCACTGGCGCCGGGACCATCAACCCCCCGTGCTTGCGCACTTCCAGCAATTGCTTCACCAATGCCGGGTCACCCGCGATGAAGCCAAACCGGTAGCCAGCGAAATTGGATCGCTTCGATAGAGAATGCAGGGCCAGTACGCCGTCATGACTGGGTCCGCATACCGAAGGGTGCAGGACTGACACAGGTTGGGCATCCCACGCCAGTTCGTAGTAGCACTCATCGCTTGCGACGATGGCGCCGATCTTTCGCGCGTGATCGACGATGGACTTCATGCGTTCAGCGCTCAGGACGTGACCAGTGGGGTTGGCTGGGGTGTTGAGCCAAATCAACGCGGCGTCGAAGATCGACTCGGGTTGGTCGGTAGCCGTGACTCTCGCCCCACTGAGCGCTCCACCGACCGCGTACGTGGGATAGGCCACGCGTGGAATGACAATGTGATCATCGGCGCCCAGCCCAAGCAGGGTTGGCAGCCAGGCAACGGCTTCTTTGGAACCGATCGTCGGAAGAATCGACTGCGGGTCCACGTCTGCGCCAAGAATTCGTTGCATCCACGCGGCACAGGAGGCCCGCACCTCAAGAGTGCCGTGCGCAGTGGGATAGCCCGGGGCATTTGCTGCATCGATCAAGGCCTGCTGGATTATTGCGGGCGTTGGATCAACGGGAGTTCCTACTGACAGATCAACGATCCCAAGCGGATGAGTAGCGGCTTGACGCGAATAAGGGGCCAAGAGATCCCAAGGGAAGTCCGGGAGCTTATGAGCCCTTCCCATGTCTATTCTTCGTGCTCCTGAGGAGGCAGGGCAGTCACCATCGGGACATCAAAGGTCTGAGGGCCAAGTTTTGCGGCACCTCCTGGCGAACCAAGTTCAACGAAGAAGTCGACATTGGCCTGGGTATATGCGGTCCATTCCTCGGGCACATCGTCCTCGTAGTAGATGGCCTCTACCGGACACACAGGCTCACAGGCACCACAGTCAACGCATTCATCGGCTTGGATGTAGAGCATCCGATCGCCTTCATAAATGCAGTCAACCGGACATTCTTCAATGCATGCCTTGTCCTTGAGATCGACACATGGCAGTGCGATGACGTAGGTCACCTAAGCCTCCAGTTCAACGGGGTGAGCGCAGCCAAACTTACACAACCCGCAGAGTGCTTCGAACCGACTACCGGCTCAAAGGGCCAGAACGTGACGTAACTCCCGGAATTGCCGGCGCACCATCTCCTGTTCCGGGCGTCGGGCTCGGGCTCTTGGTGGGCTTCTTTGACCCTGAGGCGCTCGGCGAAGGGCTTGGCTTGAAGGTGGTGCCGGGCTTCTTCTCCTTGCCACAGATCACCGCTGGCGAGGGCTTGTACTTGGTGTGGATCGTCTCGCGCTTCACTTCAACACCATCCTTGTAGAAGACCCGATCGACATCGATATCGAAGCCCTCCATGCCGCCTTGTCCCAGGCAGGTCGGGGACTGGTCGTAGATCGTCTTGAACGGCACGATGTTGGTGCGTGGCCCTGACTCAGCCTTGATGTCACTGTATTCAGGGGTGCCCCAGATCGAGACGGTGATCGAAGTCGAACCGGCTGAAGCCTGGAGATAGACGGCGTTGGGATAGGGATTCTTGAACTTCATGTCAAAGATTCCCCAAGCGACCGTGGCTTCCAGACCCGCCTTGTAGCGCGAGATGAAGATGGAGTGGGCAATAACCTGCACCGGCTCCATGCCGGCATAGAAGGCCGCCGTCCAAGTCGCTGTCACTGCAGTTGACACTCCGCCGCCGAGTTCTTCGGCGAAGACGCCGCCTGGCCCGATCACGAAGCCAACGGTGTAGCCGTTCTCCGCTGTGCGTTCCTTGATGGTCTCGTTCATTGAATAGGTCTCGCCCGGCATCACGACGGTGCCATTGATGCGGCGCGCCGCTTCGCCAATGTTCTGCTTGCGGTATGCGGCGTAGGGAAAGGCCTGAGTGAAGGTCGAAAGACGTTCCTTCACTCCAAGCTGCTGTGCTTGTTCAGTGGTGAGCTGCGGTTCGCGAACGCCGACGGTCACAGTGGCGGTGCGATCAGGAGGATTTCTGTCAATGACCTCGCCGACCGCTGTGGAGAGCTCTTCATCGGAAACTCCTTTGCCGACCTTGCTCGGCACGATGACAGGTGAGCCGTTCTCAATGACGAAGGTCGCGTCACGCCCAGGCGTCTCGACAGTAGCGATCTGCTCGGCAATCGCCTTGTGCAGCACGGCACCATCCAGGATCGGCTGCAACTCACCGCCCTGCGCAGCAAAAGTCAACGAGCGTGCGATTGCTCGCGGTCCCAGTCGCGCCGAAATGCCGTCAACCTGCACGAGCACGGGGGCGCTCACCGCTTGCGCAGCAACGTCTTTCGCCGCAGCGAGTGAGTCATCAGACACTGTGGGATTTGCAGCAACCGGTGCCACGGTCACGGAAGTAGCACCTGAAGCGAATGCATTGACGATTGCCGAGGCTGCTGCAGCATCGTCGATCTCGCGACCAGCCTCGCCGGGAATCGCAACGGGCCTCAAGCCCTTCATGTCGATCATCGGTTCCACCGGTGGACTGTCAATCACTGTTGCAATCGCGTCGACCTGTGCGGTCAAGCTGTCCTGATCAACGTCAACGACCGGCTGAATCTCGCGAGTTGCGAACAAGCCGGTGAAGATCGCAAGTGGGTTCCAAGTGCGTGATGAGGCTTGCGCCACCGTCGCGGAAGTGTTCAACCTCAGCCCCGCGTCTGCGGGCAGCACAGCGAAGTTCCGCTTAGCGCTCTTCACGTTGATTGGCGTCGTCTGGTAAGTGGCCAGGCCCTTGTCCAATGCGGCCGTGGCCTCCGCCGTGGACATGCCGCCGATTTCAACACCCAGGACCGAAGTGCCACGAGAGATGCCTGAACCCGCTAGCAGCACGGCACCGACATAGGCGGCGAGAAGTACGCCAACCGTCCCAAGTCCGATCAGGATCCACCGGCGAGTAGACCCCACTGGCCACTGCCAGTGGCTCTGCTCACTCACGAACGTAACCTCCGGGACTCAATGGATAGTGGTCCGATCGTAAGCGACGACTGATCAGGAACTCGGCAAGCCGAGAAAGCGGCCCTTCCAGAACAGCAGGGGTACTGCTTCTTCCTCGGCAATCCTGAGCTTGTGGACAGCCCCGATGACGATGTCATGGTCTCCGGCGCTGACCATCGAATCAATCTCGCATTCGATCCAGCCAAGCGCGCCTGTGACCAATGGCACTCCCCGCTCGCTGCGCTCGTGCGGAACGTCGGCGAATTGGTCGGTAAGGGGCCGGCCTCGCAGCGAGAACCAGCGGGCGAAGTGAACGGCGCTCTCTGGGAGCACGGATACCGCAAAGCTGTCTGTGAGCTTCAGGGCCTCATGGAAGCGCGAGGACCGCTCAACGCAGAACAGCACCAGCAGTGGGTCCAGCGACAAGGATGCGAAGGAGTTGGTGGTCATCGCATGATCCACGCCACCTGCGACAGCAGAAACGACAGCCACTCCCGTGGCGTAGCGACCAGCCACCGTTCGTAAGGATTGTGCGTGGAGCTCCAGCTCACGCATTGATGGGCTCGAATCCGGGCTCCACCCGTTCGTGGATCACTGGGAATGTTGCTGCAGCAGTGCCCAAGATGACGCCCCCAAGCAGATACACCCACTGGCGTCCGCCACCGGACAAGGCCACATCACCTGAAGGTGACTCTGCTGCCATCACGATCGTGGCGATGATCCATCCGCTGAGCAGCACCGAACCACCCCAACGGCTTTCCACGAGCCAGGTTGCCCCTCTGATCACCGCGACCAGCACGAGAACGACGAACACCATTCCCCAAGGGATGACCAGCAGACCCCATGGGACAGAAACGATGATTCGATCGGCTTGGATGAAGGCTCCGATCACACCAACAAGCAGGCCCACCAGGAAGACCCCTACAAACTGAAGCGTGCGGATCACGCATCGACTCCGGCGAACAAGTCTCGCTCGCGGCCGTCGACCAACTCGCCTGGATCGCCGGCAACCAGACGAAAGTACTCGTGAGCAAACATCTCAAGTCCTGCGCTGTCAGCGAGCGCGAGAAAGCCTCCTGAGGTGCTGATTTGGGTCGCATGCGCACGAAGGGCATCGAATTTGCGGATGACATAGTCGCTCGCATCGATCTCAGTGGTAATCAGATCGTCATCGGTGACGAAAGGCGGCAGGTCGTCCGGATCCATCTCAGCAAAGCCATCGGTGTGACCAGCCGCGCGTAGCGCGATGATCCCCGCCCGCACATTGCGGCGTGACATCGCCGTCCAGTAGAACTTGGAAATCCGCCACGCCTCGCCTAGCTCAGGATGGAAGCCAGCAATGCTGGCCAAGGCCACGGCGTAATGGGTCACGCGGTGGGCCTGAAGGTGATCTGGGTGCCCGTAGCCGCCGAAGTCGTCATAGGTCACGACCACCTGCGGTCGAACCTCGCGGATTACCTTGACCAACTCAAGTGCCGCCTCGAGCAGGTCCGCTCGCCAGAAACTGGCCGGGTTGTCATTTGGGGGCGTGCCGATCATCCCCGAATCGCGGAAGTGACCAGGACCACCCAGCAGGCGCCAATCCGTGATGCCCAGGGCAGCCATGGACGCCGCCAACTCCTGCTGGCGGTGCTCGCCCAGCCGATCTTCCTTGTCTGCGGCCAGATGAGCGACATCGGGAATCAGGATTTCGCCCTCCTCACCCAGGGTGCACGTCACGAGAGTCACCTCAGCACCCTCGGCGGCGTACTTGGCCATGCTGCCTCCGGTGCCAATGCACTCGTCATCAGGATGCGCATGGACCAAGAGGAGTCTGCGAGTCACATGCAGACGGTACATGCGGCAGCATGAGGCTTGTGACAAACAGTGCACCCTCCCCGCAAGCCCAGAGCGAAATCGAGTCCTATCCGCGCCAGCGTGCTCGCACCCGTGGATTCCAACTTGGTCGTCCTCGCAATTTCCACATCACCCAGTCGCGCGTGCTGTTCATTCGCAGCGCGTCGGGATCAGACGCCGCAGGATCGCTATGGAGCGTTGAACTTGGGCAGAAACTCAGTGAGCGATGCATTGTCGATGTTCGTCTTGACCTGCCCTTTGACAGCGAGGCCGATCTTCCCGAGGCCGAGCGCACCCGACGTGAGCGGATGCGCGAAGTCACCGGGGGAATCACAGCGTTCAGCGTGAATGCGACGGGCACACACGCAGTCTTCCCGGTATCCGGTGTGCCGTATCTCGTTGACCTGAGCAGCGGAGAACTGACGACCTTGCCCTCACCCGGACCAGTCGTCGATCCACGCATCGATGGAGCGGGAAAATTCGCGGCCTACGTCCACGAGGGCTCGCTGTATGTCGTTGACCTTGCCAAGCTCGAAGCCGGTGCAACATGCGTCGCCGTATCCACCTCTCCCAACGAGACTTGGGGTCTGGCGGACTACATCGCCGCTGAAGAACTGTCTCGTTACCGTGGGCATTGGTGGTTGAACGAGCAGCCAGGGACTTTGCTGGTTGAACGAGCCGATGACTCTGCCGTTCTGGAATGGTGGATCTCAGATCCCGCGCATCCAACGCAAGCCGCGCATGCCATGCGCTATCCGGCAGCCGGCACCACTAATGCGACCACCGAGTTGTGGTTGATCAGCCCATCGGGTGCATCGATACAGCTCAGTTGGGATGCAGACACCTACCCCTATCTCGCGTCAGTGAATCCGGGCAGTACTGGCACCATCGTTGAGCTGCTCAGTAGGGACCAACGCACGGTCAGCATCTGCCGCGTTGATCTCCAGACTCATGAGTTGATCGAGATTCAATCGCGCACGGACCCTGCGTGGATCGATGTGATGCCGGGTGTGCCGGCTATCAATGAATCCAACGAGCTGCTGGAGATCGTCGCCGACGACGCAACGGATACCTACCGACTGTGCAAGGCCGGCGCCTTCATCACTCCCGTGAGCTTGCAGCTGCGCGGGCTGGTCTCACACGACTCAGTTGGCGCGATCTTCAGCGCCTCGCCTGCCGCTGCCTGTCTTGCCATCTACCGCCTCACCTATGCCACCGGAGAGGTTGCTGCCCTCACAGACGAGCAGAAATGGTCAAGTGGGTCCTTCGAGGGATCCACAGCCGTCATAACTGAGGCTGATCCTCTTGCCGCGCGCACGGCCTTTCGTGTGACATATGGAGCCCTCACACATGAGGTGGGCAACTTCGCAGAGATTCCGAAGGTCGACCTGCATTTGGAATACGCCGAAGTAGGCCAGGACCGGCTTCAGGCGTGCATCCTTTGGCCCAAAGGTCACGTGACCGGCAGCGGCAAGCTGCCCGTGATCATGTCGCCGTACGGCGGTCCGCATGGACAGCGCGTCATGCGCAATGCGGCAGCGTTCACGACCGAACAGTGGATCGCTGATCAAGGCTTTGCTGTGATCGTTGCAGACGGACACGGCAGTCCAGGCCGCGGACCGAAGTGGGAGCGGGCGGTGCTCGATGACCTGGCCACGTACCCACTCGCAGATCAAGTGCAGGCCCTTGAAGCACTGGTAGCCGGTCATGAGGATCTCGACAGCACTCGCGTTGGTATTCGAGGCTGGTCCTTCGGCGGCTATCTGGCAGCACTCGCGGTGCTTGATCGACCAGATGTGTTCAAGGCAGCGGTCGCCGGTGCACCCGTGACCGATTGGAAGCTGTACGACACCGCGTACACCGAGCGCTATCTCGGGCATCCAGACACCAACCCCGGTGCGTATGACCGCACGTCACTGCTGCTGCGAGCTCATCAGCTGACTCGCCCACTGCTGATGCTGCATGGGCTTGCAGATGACAACGTGCATGTAGCCCACACCTTGCAACTCTCAAGCGCCCTGCTGGCTGCCGGCAGGCCACACGCTGTGGTGCCGCTCACGGGAGTCACACATATGACCCCGCAAGAGATTGTTGCCGAGAATCTTCTTCGGCTGGAGATCGACTTCTTCCGCGAGCACCTCACGGCATAACACCGTGGAGTCTTGGGCTCCAGCACGATACGGAGATCCGTGCCAGCAATGTGGGTTCGACTGGTCGATCACATCTGAAGAGGCGATGGGCCTTGTCGCAGATTCTCCGAGACGATTCAGCACAGCAGCAGAGTTGTGTCAGGAATCCGTCAACGCAGCACTGACCGGGCATGTCGTGCTGAACCACGCCACCGTGGGTCGGATGACTACGGCCGACGTCATTCGAGCGGCATCACACGACGCCCACCATCACATGTGGGATGTGGAACGCATCGTGGAGTACTCGAAGGCTTAGCCCTTGGGCTTGCGACCAGCCTTAGAGCGATCAGCCTGGGTCAGCAGCACCTTGCGAATGCGCACGTTGGCAGGGGTGATCTCTACGCACTCATCTTCACGGCAGAACTCAAGTGCCTGTTCAAGTGACAAGGCCTTGTGCGGAATCAGCGGCACCAGGACATCGCTTGACGACTGACGCATGTTCGTCAGCTTCTTCTCCTTGGTCGGATTCACATCCATGTCCTCAGAGCGGGAGTTCTCGCCGACGACCATGCCTTCATAGACCTCCGTACCTGGTCCGACAAACAGCGTGCCGCGCTCCTGCAGGTTGGCAAGCGCGAAGCCCGTGGTGGGACCACTGCGGTCAGCCACAAGTGAGCCGGTTGGTCGCGTCCGCAACTCACCGTGCCATGGCTCGTAGCGATCAAAGATGTGGTGGAGCAAGCCAGTGCCACGAGTCTCGGTGAGGAACTCGGTACGGAAGCCAATGAGGCCTCGTGCAGGCACGATGTAGTCCATGCGGACCCAGCCGGTTCCGTGATTGACCATCTGCTCCATGCGGCCCTTGCGCAAAGCCATCAGCTGTGTGACAACACCGAGATAGTCCTCAGGAATGTCGATGCTGAGCTTCTCCATTGGTTCGTTGATCTTGCCGTCGATGATCTTGGTGACGACCTGTGGCTTTCCCACGGTCAGTTCGAAGTCCTCGCGACGCATCATTTCCACGAGGATCGCCAACTGCAGCTCGCCACGGCCCTGGATCTCCCAGGTGTCGGGGCGCTCAGTGGCCTGCATGCGAATGGACACGTTGCCGACCAGTTCGGCTTCGAGGCGCTGCTTGACCATGCTGGCAGTGAGCTTCTTGCCGCTCTTGCCCGAAAGCGGAGCGGTATTGATGCCGATCGTCATCGAAATCGATGGCTCGTCAACAGTGATCACCGGAAGGGCAACGGGGTTCTCTGGGTCGGCCAGAGTCTCACCAATGGTGATCTCAGGAATGCCAGCTACGGCGATGATGTCGCCTGGTCCGGCGCTGTCGACTGGAACCCGCGTGAGGTTCTTGGTCATCAGTAGTTCGACAACCTTGGCGCGCTCAGTGGTGCCATCGGTCTTCATCCAAGCGACCTGCTGGCCCTTCTTGATGTAGCCCTGATGCACCCGGCACAAGGCCAGGCGGCCGAGGTAGGGAGAAGCGTCAAGGTTGGTCACATGAGCTTGCAGCGGCTTCTCCGGGTCGTACTTAGGAGCCGGAACGGTGGCCAGGAGCTGCTTGAACAGCGGCTCAAGGTTTTCTTCCTCTGGCATGCCGCCATCTTCTGGACGAGTAAGCGAGGCGCGTCCAGCCTTGGCGCTGGTGTAGATGATGGGGAAGTCGATCTGCTCTTCGGTAGCGTCAAGATCGAGGAAGAGCTCATAGGCCTCGTCCACAACTGCGCCAATGCGCGCGTCAGGGCGATCGACCTTGTTGATGACCAGCACGACTGGCAGTCGCTTCTCAAGCGCCTTGCGCAGCACAAAGCGGGTCTGAGGCAGCGGTCCTTCGGACGCGTCCACAAGCAGCACGACACCGTCGACCATTTCCAAACCACGCTCGACCTCGCCGCCGAAGTCCGCGTGACCGGGGGTGTCGATGATGTTGAAGGTGACACCGCCCTCAGGGGCGCCGTCTCCGGTGTAGTGAACCGAGGTGTTCTTCGCGAGGATCGTGATGCCCTTTTCGCGCTCAAGGTCCATCGAGTCCATGACTCGGTCGTTGACATCCTGGTTTTCGCGGAAGGCACCGGACTGCCACAGCATCGCATCCACAAGGGTGGTCTTGCCGTGGTCGACGTGGGCGATGATGGCGACGTTACGAAGATCTTCTCTGCTCTGCACCCAGAGACCTTACGGGTATGCAGCGCTGAGCGACGAATCCACGAGCTCGCCCCTCAACGAATCGCTACTTGCCTTGCTTCAGTTTGGTCAGCACCTCAAGGGCATTGGGCCCGATCCCGTGAAGTTCGGCAATCTCCCCCAAGTCGGCCTTGCGCAATTCCTTCATGCCATGAATCCCCGCGCTAGCCAGTGCCCGTCGGGCTGGCGCACCCAAGCCCTGCTCAAGCCAGAAATCAGCCGGGGCTGTGAACGTCATGGCGAGCTTGACCTCGATGAGCTGCTTCACCAGCCTTTTAGGGATCGCCTTGTTGAGCGGGAAATGCAGGGATCCCGGGGTTCCCTCATATTTGGCTGCCTCCGGCACCTGCTCGATGACAGACCCGCTGTGCGGGTAGTACGAGACGAAGGCCTTGTAGCCAGCCATGCCGGCAATGACCTTGCCCTTCACGCGAAAGGCAGGCATCGAGTACGACATCCCCTGCTCAGCATCGGGCAGGTATTGCAGGATCACATCTCGCAGCGCATTGAGTGCTTTCTGCTGCGGCGCGTCGAACGCCTCGATGTATGCATCGACTTCAGCGACAGTCATCGTGCTCCTACTGCAAGTACTTCACGAGGTCGCGGAACCCCTGCACCAGGGCGTCGACACTCACCTTGTGAGCGTTGACGAAGTCGCGAGAATACGCATTGCGAGCAAGCATGAGATCTCCTAGAGCCCGCGTTCCTGCCGGTAGACAGCCACGACTGCATTGGCATGCCCGTGGCCCATGCCGAACTCCCTCTTGAGCCAGTTCACTTGATCCATGTGCTTGTGATCCTTTACTGAGTCCAACTGTGTCATCCAGTAGTCGATCGGCTGTCCGTACTTCTTCTCAATCGACGGGAAGTAGGACTTGGGCCCCTGCACCTTTTCAGCCACGGCGGAATTCTTGCGCACCTCACGGCACTAGCCAAGGATTCGGGCAGCATTTCCCTTCGCGTTCACGGCAGGCGCAGTATTGCCCGATAGCCTGACTTTCATCATGGCCGGCTATTCAGTTGCTCCGCTGGCGACGAAACTCGGCATCAAGTCAGGCTCCCGTGTTGCCGCGCTCCACGCCCCCGCGGATGTCACTTCACTCCTTGATCCGATTCCCGCTGGTGTACCACTGGCCAAGCAAATCTCAGCGTCAACAGATCTGGTGCTCGCCTTCTACGAACAGCGCGCGGCACTGGAGACAGAGATCCTCCGACTTCACAAGGCCGCGTTCCCCAACCGCGCCTTGTGGCTGGCCCGGCCCAAGAAAACCAGCGGACGACCGACGAGCATCACTGAGGACGTCATACGTGAAGTGGTGCTGCCAACGGGCCCGGTCGACGTGAAGACCTGCGCGATCGACGCCACCTGGTCGGCATTGAGATGTGTCATCCGCAAAGAACTCCGAATCGGGCCAGCATGATTGCTCGGTCCATAGCGCTGTTCGTGCTCGCAGCCATCACCGAGATTGGTGGCGCCTGGTTGATCTGGCAGGGAGTGCGGGAAGGCAAGGGCCTTATCTGGGTAGGCCTTGGTGTGGTGTCGCTTGGTTTCTACGGCTTCATGGCATCACTGCAACCAGATCCCAACTTCGGCCGGGTGCTCGCCGCCTATGGCGGTGTCTTCATTGCCGGGTCGCTGGCCTGGGCGATTGTCTTCGATCGCTTCACTCCCGATCGCTATGACTTGATTGGTGCTGCCATCTGCCTCGTCGGCGTCGGCGTCATCATGTACGGCCCACGCTAGTCCGGTTGGGAGCTCTCACATGAAATACCTGCATCCATCCAGGCTGCGATTGCTGCCGACCGGGTTGCCGACTTCACCAGGAGATAGTCCGTGTCATAGGTCGACACCGAGAACACACTGACCCCGGCAGCAGCCAATGGCAAGGTGAGCGCTGCCAGGATTCCGGTCAGCGCGAAGTCCAGATTGCCCAAGACCCGAAAGCCGATCCAAGGACCAACAACAGGCACATCGTCGCCAACCACAAGCGCCGGTGCCACAAGTGAGACTTCATCCGGAGTCGCTGCGAGATTCCAGAAGGTGGACTGCCCGATAGCAACCAACGAGTCGAACGGCACCGTCGCCAGTGAAGCGAACTTGTAGACAAACAGTTCGCCTGGAAGTTCAGCCAGTTCAGTCATGCTGGTCAAACGGCTGCACGAGATCCCACAGGGTTCCATAGCGATCGGAAAACACAATCACCTTCCCGTACTCCTCAATTCGAGGTTCGCCGATGAACTCGATCCCGCATTCGCGCATTCTGGCGAACTCAGCATCGAAGTCAGCAACGTGAAGGAAGAACTGCACGCGGCCTGCGCCTTGACGACCGATCATTGCCTGCTGCTCGGCATTCGAGGCCTGCGCCAGCAGCAAGCAGCTGCCACTGTCAGCGCTCGGAGCCACCCGCACCCAGCGCTTTGACGGACTGAGCGCAGAATCCTCAAGCAGGACAAAGCCAAGATCGTCGACGTAGTGACGTATGGCCGAGTCGTAGTCATCGACAAGGACAGTGACAGCGTGGAGGTGCATGCGAGATTTGATCCACAAATCCTATTTGCAACAGCAACCTCAAAATCTGTTGCATTCGCACAATTTGCCGCACCTCTTGGCACGCCCGCTGCTACCGTCCAAGCGGCCCCGCAAGCAGACAATTCAATGATCACAATGCTGGCGCGAGAGGTGGCTCATGATTCTGCCCACGAAAGTCAATCCCCAACGGCTTGCTGGGTCAGTCGCTGTCGTCACAGGCGGTGGGGGTGAAGGAGAGTTTCTCGGGCTCGGAGCAACCACTGCGATCCTGCTCGCCGCTCAGGGTGCGAAGGTCGGCATTTTGGACTTCTCCCCCGACCGCGCTCAACACACCTTCGACTTGATCAAGGAAGTCGGCGGCGAAGCGACTGTCCTTCAGGCAGATGTCACCGATCCAGAATCCTGTGTTGAAGCTGTTCGTCAGATCGTGGATACCTACGGTTCGCTCACAACACTCGTCAACAACGCCGCCATTGTCGGCAACGGCGGCCAAATCCTTGATGGTGATCTTGCTGCCTGGCGACAGGTGATTGAGGTCAACATGTTTGGCGTTGTGCACATGACTCGCGCGGCTCTTCCTGCATTGCAGGAGGCCGGTGGCGGATCCATCGTCAACATCTCATCGATTGCGGGCATCCGGGCCACGGGGTCTTCCGCATACGGGGCATCCAAAGGTGCCGTGCAGGCAATGACCCGTGACCTTGCCCTCATGCACGGACGCGAGGGCATCCGGGTCAACACCATCCTCCCTGGACACATCTACAGTCCAATGGGTTCAGGTGGTGGAGAGGATTTCCGTCAATTGCGTCGCCGCGCGGGAATGCTTGGCACTGAAGGAAACCCCTGGGACATCGCCTGGGCTGTCTCGTTCTTCGCATCTGACGAATCCCGTTGGATCACGGCTACTGAACTGGCGGTAGATGCGGGAACCACTCAGACCATCGCAATGACGATGCACCGGTACACGACTGACCCGAACGACTAGGACTCAGACGTTGAAGCGGAACTCCACCACGTCGCCGTCGACCATGACGTAGTCCTTGCCTTCCATCCGCACTTTGCCCTTGGCCTTTGCCTCAGCCATCGACCCAGTTGCAACGAGGTCTTCAAAGGAGACGATCTCAGCCTTGATGAATCCCTTTTGGAAGTCGGTGTGAATCACGCCTGCTGCTTCCGGTGCCGTTGCACCCTTGGGGATCGTCCAGGCACGTGACTCCTTGGGCCCCGCAGTCAGATAGGTCTGCAGTCCTAGTGTTGCGAAGCCAACGCGCGCAAGCGCATTGAGACCGGACTCTTCCTGCCCAACCGAGCTGAGCAGTTCCATCGCCTCATCGTCTTCGAGCTCACTGAGTTCGGCTTCCAACTTGGCGTCAAGGAACACGGCTTCTGCCGGCGCCACAAGGCGTCGCATCCGCTCCTTGAACTCTTCGTCACCCAGTTCGTCTTCATCAACATTGATGACATAGACGAAAGGCTTGGCAGTCATGAGGAACAGCTCGCGCAAGGGCTCTACGTCAACCTTGGACTGAAACAGCGTGCTGCCTTCGTCAAGGATGACCATCGCTTCTTCAGCGGCCTGCACAATCACACTGCGCGATTTGTCGGTGCGAGCTTCCTTCTGAAGACGAGGGATTGCCTTCTCCAGAGTCTGCATGTCGGCCAGGATCAGCTCAGTGTTGATGGTGGCCATGTCCTCTTCGGGTGACACCCGACCCTCAACGTGGACAACGTCCTCGTCGATGAATGCTCGCAGCACCTGGCAGATGGCATCTGACTCACGGATGTTCGCCAAGAACTTGTTGCCAAGGCCTGCACCCTCACTCGCACCCTTCACGATGCCGGCGATGTCGACAAAGGTCACGGTGGCGGGCAGGATCTTTTCGGAGCCGAAAATGCCCGCGAGCACCTCCAAGCGTGGATCGGGAACCCCCACCACTCCAGTGTTGGGCTCAATCGTTGCGAACGGGTAGTTCGCCGCGAGCACGTCGTTCTTGGTCAGGGCATTAAAGAGCGTTGACTTGCCGACATTGGGCAGTCCGACGATTCCGATGGTGAGGGCCACGGCGGGTCATCCTGTCAGACCGCCGAAATGTCAGATGGGCGTGCCATGGTCCGGCCATGGCGACAAGCGATCTTCCCCTCGTATCGGTCCTGTTCCTCCTGGCAATCGGCGCCTTCGTCGGCGCTGCGATCACCGCGGCGTTGATGCGGCAGCGCGCTCAGCACCAGCTCAATCAGGAAGCTGGCGTCAATCAAGCCCTGTCACCTGTCACTGAATCTCTGCAGGCGCTGGCTGCTCAAGTTGAGCGGCACGAGCGCATGAACGTGCAGGCGCAGACTGAACTTCGCACCACCTTGACCACTACCTGGGAGAGCCAGGTGCAGGTCCTGCAGCGCTCTACTGACGATGTCCGCCGGGAGGCCTCGCGATTGGCCGAGGTACTCAGCCGTTCCGGCGCACGCGGTCGATGGGGTGAAATGCAATTGCGTCGCCTGGTCGAGTCATCCGGACTACTGAATCGCGTCGACTTCGTCGAGCAAGCCAGCTTCGGTTCCGCGGACACTGTGGGCCGTCCAGACATGATCATCCAATTGGCAGGTGGCCGCTGCGTGGTCATTGATGCCAAGGTGCCGCTGGCGGCCTTTCTTGAAGCCGAGCAGGCGGTCGATGAGGCCACGGTGCAGTTGCGACTGCAGCAGCATGCCGATGCGCTCGTTCGCCATGTGGACTCGCTGAAGTCTCGCGACTACCAACGCCTCGTACCGAGCACTGCTGAGTTTGTGGTGATGTTTCTACCCTCCGAGGCATTGCTCGAAACCGCACTGCAGGCACGGCCTGACTTACTCGACTACGCCTTCGAGCGCTCGGTCGTACCGGCAACTCCCACCACCTTGTTCGCGCTTCTGCGCACCGTCTCCTTGACTTGGCGGCAAGAGAGCCTGGCCGAGCACGCCGAGGAGATCCGCGTGCTCGGTGTCGAATTGCACCATCGCCTGGCCACCATGGCGGCGCACTTCGCTCGAGTCGGCACCTCCTTGGACGCGGCCGTTGGCCATTACAACAAGGCCGTTGGCTCCTTTGAGTCCCGAGTTCTTGTGACTGCTCGACAGTTCAGTGATCTCGGCACGAGCGACACCCCACTGGTACCGCCGACGATGCTGCACACCACAACGCGACCACTGAGCGCACCTGAACTGAATATGGACGTCGGTTGAGTACCGTAAGAACCGTGACAGGCAGCCCTGGGTTCAACGATCCAGCCCAGGACGATGACTTCCGGGCTCTGTTTCGCCCGGCCGAGGCTGCATCCGAGCCCACCCCCCCGCTTGAGCCCACTCCTGAGCCCGAAGCTCCAAGGCTGCCGGCAACGAGCAGCGGCACCGGACGCTTGTTTCGCAGCAGAGGCGCAGCTGCCGATTCCGACACCTTGGTCGCCCTGAGTGCGTCTGAGGCCGCCCAACTGCGCACCATGACCCTGCAGTCCGAGTCGCCGGTCGCTGTTGCCGCTGAAGCTGATCCGATTGCACCAAGGGCTGCGCCGGTCATCGTCGCATCTCCAGGCCAGATACCAGAGGAGCTGGCTGAAATGGCTCAACGCCAACGCCAAGAACCAGGGCTGACTCCTTCTGCTGTCTATGTCATCGTCATCGGAGCAACCCTGATCGCTGGCCTGATTGATTCCATAGTCAGTGGCGCAGGTCTGGGCTGGATCACCGGTGTTGGGTTCTTGCTGAGTTCGATCTACTGCGCAGTGCGCGTTCGCGCAAGTGAAGTCACTGTGAGTGTGATCGCCCCACCAATTGCCTTCGGTATCGCAGCGATCACTGTCGGGCAACTCGGTCAGAGTCGCGCGGGCGGCGCGGTTCTTGCCTGGGTCAATAACAGCTTCTTCACCTTGGCCGACAACTGGTTCTGGGTAATCGGCACTACCTTGGTTTGCCTGGCTATTGCTGTCGTTCGTTCACGTCGTTAAGACTGAACAGCCTTCATGTCGCGGCGCAGCTCTGGCGGCAGCGCGAACACCAGCTTCTCGACCGTGGTGGTCACTTCCTCGACATCGTTGAACCCGCGCTCAGCGAGCCAACTCAGCACATCGCGCACCAAGATCTCGGGCACTGACGCTCCACTGGTCAAGCCCACAACAGCTACATCGTTGAACCACTCGGGCAGAAGCTCATGAGCCCCATCAACGCGGTACGACGCGTTCGCACCTGCCTCGAGAGCAACTTCAACCAAGCGCACGGAATTCGATGAGTTACCCGAACCAACCACGATGACAACATCGCAGTCCGGCGATATCGCTTTCACTGCGGCTTGGCGGTTCTGCGTCGCATAACAGATGTCGTCGCTGGGCGGACTCTCCAAACCGGGAAAACGCGATTGCAGAACTCCAACAGTCTCGAGAGTCTCGTCAACTGACAGAGTCGTCTGCGAAAGCCAGATCAATTTGTCTGGCTTGGATACTTCAATACTGGCCGCAGCAGCAGGGTCCTGGACCAGCGTGATCACCTCGGGCGCTTCGCCCGTTGTGCCGACAACCTCTTCATGACCTTCATGACCGATCAAGAGAATCTCGTATCCTTCGGCAGCAAAGCGGCGTGCCTCGGCATGAACCTTGGTGACCAAGGGACAGGTCGCATCGATTGCCTTCAAACCGCGTTCTGCTGCATCCACGTGCACCGTGGGGGCAACCCCGTGCGCGGAGAACACCACTGTGCCACCCTCAGGCACCTCATCGAGTTCTTCAACAAAAATGGCGCCGCGATCACGCAGAGACTGGACGACGTATTGGTTGTGCACGATCTCTTTACGGACATAGACCGGCGCACCATAGGTGTGCAGCGCATTTTCGACCGTGGTCACTGCGCGGTCTACGCCTGCGCAATAGCCTCGCGGCGCAGCCAGCAGGACCCGCTTTTGGCTTGACATGCTCCCATCGTAGGTGTGTCCGCTGCTGGGTACACATTCGCTGCTGATGGGCGCATACGCTGCGGCAATGGCCTTCGAATCCTCCCCAGAGCAGCCAGCTCCGGTCCGGACAGTCTCGCGGATGGTTGGCGAGTGGATAGGTCGACTCGGCGGCGTGTGGATTGATGGCCAGATCGCCGAGCTGCGCCCTCGACCCGGAGCACGCAACATCTACTTGGTTCTGCGCGATCCAGACGTTGATATGTCACTTACGGTCGTGGCTGACGCCGCGCTGATTGGCGGGGTTACTCCGCCTCTGGAACAAGGCCAGCGAATCCTGGTCCACGCCAAACCGGAGTACTGGACAGGGCGAGGCAGTCTGCAGTTCCGCGCCAAAGAGATCCGCCCTGTCGGCCTTGGCACTCTGCTTGAACAACTCGAACGTCTGCGCGCACTCCTTGCGGCCGAAGGCGTCTTCTCCCCTGAGCGCAAGAAGCCCTTGCCTTTCCTGCCCCGTCGTATCGGCCTGGTGTGTGGGCGCAACAGCGCAGCCATGCATGACGTGCTGGTCAATGTTGCGGATCGCTGGCCAGGCATCCCCTTTGAAGTGCGCGAGGTAGCGGTGCAAGGAGCGCAGGCGGTCGCTGCAGTCACCGAGGCGGTGCAAGACCTTGACGCCATCGCAGACGTCGATGTGATCGTCATTGCTCGCGGAGGCGGCAGTGTTGAAGATCTCCTGCCCTTCAGCAATGAGTCGCTGGTACGCGCAGTTGCTGCCTGTATCACTCCGGTGGTCTCTGCGATTGGCCACGAACAGGACGCACCTCTGCTGGATCTGGTCGCCGACTTCCGCGCCTCTACTCCAACCGACGCCGCCAAGCGCATCGTGCCGTCATGGCAGGAGCAATTTGGAATCGTCAGCGCTTTGCAGGCGCGGTCTTCGTCGGTTCTGCGCACTCGACTCGACCGCGAGAGTTCGCTCGCTGAAGACCTGCTGCGTCGCGTCCGTACGCGAGTGGCCAATCAGATCGAAAGCGCCGGTCGAGATGTGGAGCATCTTGCGGCCCGCGTTCGCGCGCTTTCACCTGCAGCAACCCTGGATCGCGGTTATGCGATTGTCACCAGTGCCAGGATCGAGATCATTCGAGATGCAAACGAAGTGACAGCCGGCCAGGAACTCCGCATACGAGTGGCAAAGGGCAGTTTCAATGTCGAGGTACGTCAGACCCCAGCGGAGGAATCATGAGTAAGCCAGCCGACGTCTCCACTCTCTCCTTTGAGCAGGCGCGCGATGAACTCGCTGAAGTAGTGCAGGCACTCGAAGCTGGTGGACACACTCTTGAGGCGTCACTGGCCCTTTGGGAACGAGGAGAACTCCTTGCGGCTCATTGCCAGAAGTGGCTGAGCACGGCTCGCGAGCAACTCGAAGGCGCTAGCGAGTCTCAGCAGGAGTAGCGAGCGAATCAGCAACGGCGATCAGCTCAGCCATTGGGGCCGTGCCTGTCACCGCAGTGGTCACGCCATCGCTGGTGCGCACGAGTGCGGCCTTGCCTGAGCCGGCATAGGCGTTCCACTCGTCACCATCAATGAGTTTCGTGCCAGCCCTTGTCGTGCCACCCAGTTGATCGCTGACGAAGTCAAGCTCTTTGCTTGCTGACTGCTCCACCTGCACGTAGTTGGTCTCAGGTGTGACGTAACCCAGATGCCAAACACCCGGCTCGGTGGTCTCCCAGCGAGCACTGGTCAGGCGATAGCCGTCTTGGCCTTCAGGCACCAGAATCGGATAGTCAGCACTGATGTTGGCCAAGGTCAGGGGATCGATGATCGACACCTCTCGAACCGGATCCGGCGAAGCCCGGTGAGTGAGGATCAAGATCACTGCTACAGCGGCCAGCACCACAACTATGGAACGAACCATGTCTCCAACGGTCTGCAACATCCGAGCATTCGGACGCCCAGTCGGAGTTGGCGTGGTCGTCGTCACCTACTCATGATGACCTATTCATGTGTGCGTTGATCACCAGGGCCGCTCGCTCATTAGGCTCCGTGCAGGAGGCGCAGCCATGACGACGGCAAGCAGACAAGAAGTACCCGACCGCAACCTCGCACTCGAGCTCGTACGGGTGACCGAGGCCGCAGCCATGGCAGCGGCCCGCTGGGTGGGACGCGGAGACAAGAACGGCGCTGACGGCGCTGCCGTCAACGCCATGCGAGCCCTGATTGGCAGCGTCGCCATGAACGGTGTCGTGGTCATTGGCGAGGGCGAGAAGGACGACGCCCCCATGCTTTTCAACGGCGAGCGTGTAGGCGATGGTCACGGAGCCGAGGCAGACGTCGCGGTGGATCCGATCGATGGCACCACCTTGGCGGCCAATGGCATGCCCAATGCCATATCGGTCATCGCGGTGGCTGAGCGCGGCGCCATGTATGACCCAAGCGCGGTCTTCTATATGGACAAGCTGGTCGTGGGACCAGAAGGTGCCGGAATCATCGACATCGGCGCCCCCATCGCCTGGAACCTTGGGCAACTGGCTCGCGCGAAGGGAGAGCAGGTCGCCGATCTCACGGTCTGCATCCTGGATCGTCCGCGTCACAAGCAGTTGATAGCCGACGTCCGCGATGCAGGTGCCCGCATCAAGTTCATCTCCGACGGTGACGTCGCTGGTGCCATCATGGCCGCGCGTGCAGGCACTGGGGTCGACATGCTTGCCGGTATCGGTGGCACTCCCGAAGGCATCATCACTGCATGCGCCATTGTCTGCATGGGGGGCGAGATTCAGGCCAAGCTCTGGCCACTTGATGACGACGAGCGACGCAAGGCGCTGGATGCCGGACACGATCTCAACCGCGTGCTGCGCACCGATGACCTCGTCACCGGCGAGAACATCTTCTTCTGCGCCACCGGTATCACCGATGGCGAACTGCTTCGCGGAGTCCGCTATCTGCCTGCCGGTCCATCAACGCATTCGATCGTAATGCGCGGAAAGAGCGGCACCATTCGTGAAGTCAAGAGCGAGCACAGTCTGGCCAAGCTCAGCCAGTACTCGGCAGTGGACTTTGAAAGTCCCGGTACTGGCCAGCCTGACCTCGACTGACGGTGTCAGGGGTCACTCTGCATTCCTGATGACCCAGAGCAGTACCGCGTCTACGCTGCAAGCATGGCTGAATTTCACTACCAGGAACTGCTTCCACTCGGCGAGGACCACACCCCCTATCGACTTGTCACGACCGAGGGAGTGAGCACGACGACCGTCGCTGGACGCACAATCCTGCAAGTCGAGCCCTCAGCCCTGCGATTGCTTGCCTACGAGGCCCTGCGCGATATCTCGCACCTCTTGCGCCCCGGGCATCTGGCGCAACTGGCGACCATTTTGGACGATCCCGAGGCAAGCCCAAATGATCGCTTCGTCGCACTGGACCTACTGAAGAACGCCAACATCTCGGCTGGCGGAGTACTGCCCATGTGTCAGGACACCGGCACCGCAATCGTCAGTGCCAAGAAAGGCCAGCACGTATGGACCACTGGCCAGGACGAGGAGCACCTGGCCCACGGCATCTTCGACGCCTACGAGAAGTTGAACCTGCGCTACTCGCAGATGGCGCCCCTGAACATGTGGGAAGAGCGCAACACCGGCACAAACCTGCCGGCGCAGATCGAGATCTATGCCAACACGCATGCCGGTCACGAAGCCGAGTACGAGTTCCTCTTCATGGCCAAGGGTGGCGGCAGCGCGAACAAGAGCTACCTCTACCAGCAGACCGCGGCGCTGTTGAATCCCTCATCGTTCCGCGCATTTCTTGATGAGAGCCTGCGCAGCCTGGGTACGGCTGCCTGCCCGCCGTACCACTTGGCCGTTGTCGTCGGCGGAACCAGCGCGGAGTACGCGCTGAAGACCGCGAAGTACGCCAGTGCTCGCTACCTCGATGGTCTACCAGTGCACGGATCCCCCGACGGCCACGGCTTCCGTGACTTGGAGATGGAACAGGAGATCTGGAAGCAGACACAGGAGTTCGGCATTGGCGCCCAATTTGGCGGCAAGTACTTCTGTCATGACGTGCGAGTCATTCGCCTGCCACGGCACGGTGCTTCACTTCCAGTCGCCATCGCAGTCTCCTGTTCAGCTGACCGCCAGGCCAAGGCCAAGATCACCGCCGAGGGCGTCTTCCTTGAACAACTCGAGCGCGAGCCTGCCAAGTACCTGCCGGAGGTGACCGATGAGCATCTCGACGACGACGTCGTCGCCATCGACCTCAGCCAGCCGATGTCCGACATTCGCGAGCAGCTGTCAAAGCTCCCAGTAAAAACTCGGGTATCCCTGACGGGGTCCCTCATCGTGGCTCGTGACTTGGCGCACGCACGCATCAAGGCAATGCTGGATCGAGGCGAGCCGATGCCGGAGTACTTCCGCAATCACGCGGTCTACTACGCGGGGCCAGCCAAGACCCCTGAGGGCTACGCCTCAGGCTCTTTCGGTCCCACCACTGCTGGCCGGATGGACAGCTATGTCGACCAGTTCCAAAAGGCCGGAGGCTCGCTGGTCATGCTGGCCAAGGGCAACCGCAGCCAAGCTGTCACCAACGCCTGCCAGGCCAATGGCGGCTTCTACCTCGGATCAATCGGTGGACCAGCGGCAAGGCTTGCTCAGGACAACATCACCAAGGTTGAGGTGCTGGACTTTCCTGAGTTGGGAATGGAAGCGGTCTGGAAGATCGAGATTGTGGACTTCCCGGCCTTCGTCGTTGTCGATGACAAGGGCAACGATTTCTTTGCCGAGACGATGAAACCATTGATCAGCCGGATTCCGGTTGGAGCTCCGAAGTAACTGGAGCGCAGAAGTAGGAGTAACTAGCAGCCCGCTCCGCGCCAGTGCCCGGCACCGGCGCCATTGCGCCAGATAGTCCAGAAAGCGCGGTCCTGCCAGTAGCGGTTCCAACTTTGGGTGGGTGCCTTGCGTAGCTCTGGCACCAAGGCCGCCGGCTCGTCACCCAGTTCCTTTTGAACTTCCGCCTGCATCATCCAAGTTGCGCCAACAGCCAGCGCCCGATTCATTTGATAGGCCCCGCGGTAGGTGCCGCCGGAACTGACTGACTCGTAATTGCCACCGGTCTCACGCTTGACGATGCATCGGCGCCTGTCCTCATCCTTGGCGTTGAACCACTTGCCGCGGTAAAGACTGTCCTGCACACCGTGCATGTCGGTCGCTTTCGCATCGCCCTTTGCGTAGGTGATCTCGAGGGCACGCTGACTGGCTTCATCAATTACCGGTGCCGGCGCTGGGGCTGCGCTGCTTGGTGCTGCGCTTGGAGTCGGCGTTGCTGCAACAGTGGCAACCGGAGCAGGAACCGGTGCTTGCGTTGGTACAGCAACAGTCGGCTTTGCGGCCTCGCCGTGCAGGACGGGCGGCGGATCGCCCGCAGCAAATACCGGGCTGGCAACAACAGCAGACAAAGCGACGGCGAATACAACAAGGCTGACCTTGCGCACGCACATCACCTCCTCCGCAGTCGGATACCTCACAATACGGTGCCTTGTGTTGCCCGATCTGTCACCCACACTCGACGTGGTGCTTCTCACGTCCAACCTGTGGATAACTCAATGCCTCATGAAATACCGGGCGAGTCGCGCATGGCAAACACTCTCAGGTGGCGGGCATCACATGTCTATCCACAGGGTGTCCACCACCCTCAAGTTCGACTTTAGAGAATTCCGTCGTCAATCAGTCGTGTCGCCAGAGCCGCAATCGGACTGCGCTCTGACTTGGTCAAGGTGACGTGCGCAAATAGGGACTCGCCCTTGAGTCGTTCAACAACAGCAGCGATGCCATCGTGCCGACCCACTCGCAAGTTGTCGCGCTGAGCCACGTCGTGTGTCAGGAAGACCCGGCTGTTCTTGCCCAGACGCGAGATCGCCGTGAGGATGGTGGAGCGCTCAAGGTTCTGCGCTTCGTCCAAGATGACAATCGTGTCGGTCAGTGTGCGGCCACGCACGTAGGTAAGCGGCAGCACTTCCAGAATTCCGCGATCCGTGATCTCGTCGATGATGTTCTCGCTGGCAATTGCATCGAGAGCATCCTTTGTGGCGGCAGAGAACGGGGACATTTTTTCGGCCTCCGTGCCGGGCAGGAATCCGATCTCCTGACCACCGACAGCGAACACCGGGCGGAAGACCACGATCCTCTTGGCTTCCCGGCGCTCCAACACCAGTTCCAATGCAGCCGCCAATGCCAGCACAGACTTGCCGGTACCCGCCGCGCCGCCAAGCGAGACCACGCCGATCTCAGGATCGAGCAGATGCGACAGCGCAATGCGCTGCTCGGCTGATCGGCCATGAATCCCGAAGGCCTCCAGGTCGCCACGGACCTGCTCCAGGCGCTTGTCGACTGTGACTCGGGCTAAGCCTGAAGAGGTCGGTGAGACCAGGACTACGCCGGTGTTGACAGGCAGGTCGTGATCGAACAGCTCGATGCTGCCGTGCTGGTACAGATCATCGACATCCTCACGATTGGCCTCGATCTCGACCAAGCCGGTGTAGCCCGAATCCTGGACCTGCTCATTTCGGTACTCCTCCGCGGGAATCCCAAGGGCGCCATGGGCAAGCAGGCGCATCGGGAGGTCCTTGGACACGACCACCACATGGTGACCATCACGGCGGAGGCCTTCGGCTACCGACAGGATGCGCGTGTCATTGCTGCGCTCGGCGCGGATTGCATCAGGCAGGTGTGAAGTATCAACGTGATTGATCTCAATGCGCACTGTTCCGCCGTGCGAATTGACGACAATTCCCTTGCGCAGATCCGCGCCAGGCTCTTTGCGCAGTGCCTCAAGGGCTCGCAGCACTGTGCGGGCGTTATAGCCCAGGACCGGGTCGTGCCGTTTGTCTTCAAGTTCCTTGATCACCACGAGTGGAAGGACGACCGCATGCTCCGCAAATGACCGCAGCGCGGTCGGATCAGAGAGCAGGACAGAAGTGTCCAGAACGTAGGTGCGGGAGTCAGCGTTCACATCTGAGCGAGAAGACACGGGCACGAAGGCCTCCATAACGGGCCACCACCGTGGCCCGGCGCGGTAACACGTCCGCGGTTGCGAACGCGTGCCTACGACGCTAGAACTGATGAGTCTGGATCAGGAGACGCCACGCCGTTCGCTAGGTTTCGGCGAGGTAAACGTCAGGCGCCGAAGCGCCGATGCCGATCACCGTAGGCACGAAGCGCACGCAAGAAGTCCACGTGTCTGAAGTCTGGCCAGTAGGCCTCGCAGAAATAGAACTCCGAGTGGGCGCTTTGCCAAAGCAGGAATCCCGAGAGCCGTTGCTCGCCAGAGGTTCTGATCACAAGGTCCGGATCCGGCTGACCCTTGGTGTAAAGATGCTCGGCAATGTGCTCGACATCAATGAACTGTGCCAACTCATCCAAGGAAGTTCCCTGCCCAGAGTGCTCTTGAAGCAGCGAGCGCACGGCATCAACAACCTCGCGACGACCGCCGTAGCCGACCGCAATGTTCACCATCGGACCGGAGGCATCGCACGTGGCCTCTTCGGCTTCTTTCAGAAGTCGGGCTGTGCTGTCAGGCAGCAAATCCAAAGCGCCCACTGGGTGCAGTCGCCATCTGGCCCGGGCCATCAGATCAGTGACGGTTTCTTCGATGATGCCCATCAACGCGGTGAGCTCACCAGCAGGTCGGTTCAAGTTGTCTGTTGACAGCAGCCAGAGGGTGATGAGCTCAACACCGGCGTCCTCGCACCAGCCCAGGAACTCCTCGATCTTGGCCGCTCCAGCTCGATGGCCAACTGAGGAGGACGAGCCCTGGGCTTCAGCCCAACGACGATTGCCGTCAAGGATCACGCCGACATGTCGAGGTACCTGATCGGCCTCTATCTGCGACCTGAGGTGCCGCTCATAGATGCCATAGACGATGTCTGATAACCCCACAGGCGCAGGCTACTCCCCGAGACGCGTGCCCACCTGACTTGCGAGGACCCCTATTTCCGTCGTGGGCAGATCGCATGTGAAACCACGACAGACGTATGCCGCGGGCCTGCCGTCGATCAGGGTTCGATCACGCAGAAGCGGAGTCTGGCTTCCCTCTTCACCAAGGGCGATCACTGCCCCTGGCGCTGTTGCAGCAAGAGCGATCCGACGTAATCCACGGGTTCGTGGATCCTGGGGATCACCAATGATCGCGATCTCCACGGGTCCGTCCAGCAGGGCCGAAACTGCTGCCAATCCCCAACCACAGGCTCGCGGCGCGCGTGGCGCGAGATCACTCACGATCGCCAAGGCGAGCTCAGCGATCTCACGGTATTGGGCAACACCTGTGATCGCGGCGTAGGTCACACAGGCATTCGCGACCGAGAACCAGCCAGAAGGTTCGGCACCGTCTGCTGGATCCCGCGGGCGATTGACCAAGGCTGCCGCATCATCTGACGTATCGAAGAAGCCGCCCTGATCGTCGCGAAAATGCTGGATTGCAACATCGAGCAGCATTCCGGCCAAAGTCAGCCAGGTGTCGTCTCCGCTGACTTGGTATAGCGCGAGAAATCCTTCAGCAACGCCGCCGTAATCGTCGAGCACGCCGTAGTTCTCACCTGCGATGCCATCGCGTGAGGTGCGACTCAAACGATCATCCCCATGCGCCCCCAGGTGAACCGCAAGGAGAAGGTCCGCAGCGCTGTAGGCAGCCTCAACCCATGAGGATTCCTCCAGAAGTGCTCCGGCTTCAGCCAAGGCCGCAATCGCCAGCCCGTTCCAGGAGGCAACCACTTTGTCGTCGCGACCAGGACGCTCGCGCTTGTCTCGATGGGCTCGCAATTGTTCGCGAAGACGCTGCCATCGCTCGCTATCGTCTGGGTCGGAGAGCAACTGCAGAGTCGACGAGTCATGCTCGAAGTTTCCGCTCGTTGTGACATGCAAGAGCTGCGCAACCCACGCTGCGTCGTCCTGGCCAAGCACCGCGTTCAATTCGACTGGCTTCCACACATAGAAGCGGCCTTCTTCGCCTTCGGTATCTGCGTCAAGCGCCGATGCAAAGCCGCCTTCTGGTGTCATCAGTTCATTGATCATGAACTCTGCGGTCTCTCGAACAATGCGTTCAGCGGTGACCGAACCTGTCAGTCGATACCAATGCAGATAGACGCGCAGGAGCAGGGCGTTGTCGTACAGCATCTTCTCGAAGTGAGGTACGGCCCAGGCCGCATCAACTGAGTAACGAGCGAAACCGCCAGCGAGTTGGTCGTACATGCCGCCACGTGCCATTGCGTCAAGGGTGTGCTCGGCCATCAGCAAGGCCTCAGCGTTGTTCGTTCGCGCAGCCTCGCGCAAGAGAAACTCAAGAATCATTGATGGGGGGAACTTCGGCGCCCCACCGAATCCGCCGTAGGCGAGATCGAAGTCAGATCGCAGTCGGGTGACGGCATCGGTCAGCACCTGCGAACCGGGAAACTCCTGTCCAGAGGGCGCAACCCGCTGCTGCAGCGCGCTGACGACGCGGCCAGCAACATCAAGCACATCACTTCGTCGCTGAGTCCACGCCTCATCGAGGGCCGTCAGCACATCAACAAACCCAGGCATCCCACTTCGAGCGTGCCGCGGAAAGTAGGTGCCGGCGAAGAATGGCTGCTGGTCATGGTCAAGGAAGACCGTCATCGGCCAGCCCCCACTGCCAGTCAACGCCAGGGTTGCCTGCATATACACCGCATCAACATCTGGCCTCTCCTCGCGGTCGACTTTGATCGCTACAAATCGATCATTGATGACCTTGGCGACATCGACGTCTTCAAAGGATTCATGCGCCATGACGTGGCACCAGTGGCAGGCCGAGTAGCCCACCGACAGGAACACCGGCACATCGCGACGACGAGCCTCGTCGAATGCCTCAGGTGACCACTCCTGCCAGTCGACCGGATTCTCCGCGTGCTGCTGGAGATAGGGCGAGGTCGCAGCCGCGAGTCTGTTGGGCACCTCATCATCCTCTCGCGGATCACTGGATCCGGCTGAGGCAGTAGGCCCGCGACTGCGGGGATCCTGGGCTAGGACTGTCCTGATGAGCGGGGCGCCTCGTGCATGCAGGCTGGCGGGGACGGGCGCGGTTCCTCGCCGAGGTCGTCCCCCGCACTCAGGAGCGCGGCTGGGACCCCTGCGTGAAGCATCCTCGCCACGAGTCGTTCGTACTCTCGCTGGAACGCGTTCGGGTCGGGCACAGCGCTTCGCCATGAGCCGACCCGCACCTTGTCGGCGGGCATGCGCGTATCGAAGAACGAGCGCATGCGCTCGGCCACACTCAGACCGAGGAAGTCGCTGAGTCGGCCCAGGCTCGCCTCGCGATCGTGGACGACAAGATCCTCCAGTCGCAGGGTCAGCAGGGAGCTGGGAGGCAGGTCTCGGGATCCTTCCCAGGCATGCACCAGGCGATCGCTCCACCACCTCAGTGCCTCGAAGGGCTCGTTTGGTCCCCAGCGCTGCCGGGTGATGGACACGGCGGTGTCCCGTCCGTCGCGGACCATGTGAACAAATCGCGCCTCGGGCAGCAGCCGGGCGATCCGGTCCGCGTTGGCGATGTTCAGCGGTGTGCTGTCGATCCACAGACGCTGCCCGGTGTAGCCATCCTGATGCGCGATGATGCCGAAGACGAGCTCGCGAGCCGCCTGCTCGGCGCCGGAGTGGAAGTCGCGCAGGAAGGTGGCGACGAGGACGTCGAGGTCGGCGCGGTCCACGCTGCGCACGAGGCCGCTCTCGGCCGTGCGGCCGGCGCGACTCCACCACGCACCGTTCATCTGTGCGGTGAACTCCTTGAGGAGCGCTCGCTCGTTCCTCGCCGGAAGCACCCACCGGTGGAGGGTGAAGGTCACGCGCCTGCCCACGCTCGTGGAGCGGGGCGGTCCGTAGCACAACTGCAGCAGCCCGGCCCGGTCGGTGACGAGGCGGATCTCCCGCGGCACGCTCGCGTAGGCATCTGGGTGGCGTCCCAGGAGCGCCGCCACCACGGTCGTGCCGCTCTTTCCCGTCCCCCCAGTGAACACCGGTGTCGGACGCTCACTGGAGCGGTCCGACATGATCACTGCTCGTCCAGCGGAGCTCGCAAGTCGGCACCACTCAACGGCTCTGTCGCGGGCAGCAGCGGGCTCGTCGTCATGGATGCCAGCCTCCAACACCCAGGCACCGCCAACCGCCAGACACGCCCTAGTCGCGCAGGACACCAAGCCATGAAAGATCGTGCGCGAGCAGGGATGTGACTTGGGTCAGCGCGAAGACGAAGACCAGCTCGAAGAAGAGTTGCGTGTGGCTGGCTCACAGACGCATTCGCAGTGCTCAGGCCCTGGGCTTGCGCCAGCCGATGACTGCGGCCGCGATGCCGCAGAGGCCGGCGAGGAGGGGCAGCACGATCTGAATGATGAAGTAGGCGCCGCCCTGGAGGTCAGGCCCCTGGGTTGTCACATAAGCCAAGGCGAACAGTGCGCCCGACAGTGCGAGGAACTCCCATCGAGGCGGTGTGCCGTAGGCAATGGCGAACATGATGATCGATACTGAGCCGATCACCACCGCAGACAGTCCGCCGATGCGACCCGCGTCGGTGAACGGCAGGATGACCTGGCCGATGAGCACCACGGCGGCCATCGAGAGCATGGAAATCTGCAGCAAGACTCTGGGATTGCGCAAGTGGTCCCCCTTCAAGACGTTGGGATGATGCTAGATGGTGAGCTCTGCCCGACCATGCTTCACGACAGTCGTGCCATTTGAAGTCGCCTCGAACGCCACGAGCTGACGGCCATCAGCAGAGACTCCAGCATCGAAAAGATCCACCTGAAGTTGCTGTCGAGGGAAAACCGGCGAGGAGAAGCGACCTGCCAGTCGCGTCAGACGCGAGGGATCACCTTCACCCACCAGCTTCAGCACTGCTCCACTGCACATCGCAAAGGTGCACAGCCCCTGCACGATCTTGCTGGGAAACCCCTCTGCGCGCGCAGCTTCATCATTGATGGCATGGTCATTTCGATCACCGGAAGCTCCGCCATACCTGAAGCCCTGATCAGCGGTGATCTCCATGATCAACGAGTCAATGGGCTTGGACCGAGCAGAATCTGGAAAGAGGTGCTCCGGCGGCGCTTCGCCAAACTCCCCATCCACAGTGGCTCCCACATTCATGCCGGTCCAGTAGTGACGCACCAGAAGCTGGTGGTCAAGATCAAGCACATCAAGCTCAGTAGTGATCGCCACGCCCGCACCCGTCTGCCGAACTGCATAGTGACGGCCGGTGCAAATCACCTTCGAACCCGGCACCACGGGAGCGAAGTAGTGGACGTCATGCATTCCATGCACAGATGCACGCGTTCCAGTGATCGCGCCGCTTGGCACCGCTTGGGACATCGTCGAGCGAAATCCGTTGACCACCAGGGTCGCGGTGAACAGCGGCGACACCACTTCGCCGGTATTGCAAAGAGGGTTCGGGTCATTGCTTGCCAAGGCGTACGCAAGTACGGCATCGGCATCAACGTAGGCCTGATATTCAGCGGTCGGTTCAGTCTGCGAAGTCACAGGCGCACGTTAGTCAATGACTCACTCGCGCATGACGCCTCTGGCAAAGAAGGCACGACATAGGGTCGGTCCATGGCGCTGCCACTTGAGGAGCTGGTGCACCCCACGTGGGTACCAGTGCTCAAAGAAGAGCAGGCGAATCTGACTGCTCTTGGCGAGTTTCTTCGGGAAGAGACCAACGCCGGGCGGCCCTGGCTGCCGGCCGGCTCACAGATACTGCGGGCATTTCGGCAACCCCTGCCGCGGATCAGCGTCTTGATCATGGGACAAGATCCATACCCGACGCTGGGTCACCCGGTCGGTCTTTCATTCAGCGTCGCACCGCAAGTTCAGCCCCTGCCACGCAGCCTCACCAACATCTTCAAGGAGCTCGTCACAGATCTTGGCGTGCCTGCGCCGCGCAATGGCGACTTGAGCCCTTGGAGTGAGCAGGGGGTACTCCTGTTGAATCGGGTGCTGACCGTTCAGGCAGGTGAGTCAGGCAGCCACCGAGGCAAGGGCTGGGAGAGCATCACTGAGGCTGCCATCCGCGGCTTGGTCGCACGCAAGAAGCCTTTGGTTGCCATCTTGTGGGGCCGGGACGCACAGTCACTTGTGTCACTCATGCCAGATGTCCCCATCATTGCCAGTGCACACCCGAGCCCGCTCTCAGCCGAACGAGGATTCTTCGGCTCACGACCATTCAGCCGGGCCAACAGCCTGCTGGAAAGGGCAGGCGGCAAGGCGATTGACTGGGAGCTGCCTAGCTGACGGCAGTTGGCTGCGCGCGTCGCTGAAGATCTTTGTGCACATAGCGCTCGGCAACGAAGGACATGAACGGAATCGTGCCTGCCAAGAGGATCAGCACAGTTCGCCCAATGCTGTAGCGCAGCCTGAAGGCCAGATCCACGCCAACAATCAGGTAGAGGAAGTACGCCCATCCGTGCACAATCCACAAAGCCCCGTACAGCGAGGGCTTTTGATCATTAGAGCTGAAGAAATCTGATAGCGCGTACCCGTCAGCCATCCATTTGATGATGAGCAGGAGCATCCACGTGAAGGCGCTGGCCAGCACCACACCAGTAATCCAGGCCATGATCTTGTAGCGAAGTGCCGCGCCTGGGATTCCCTTCATGGGACGCAAGGCTAGTCAAGCACCGGTTCAGCAGGTTCAGGCGGAGGTGCACCTTCCTCCTCCTTCAGCAATTGTGCGTCCAACCACAACCACCGTAGGTAGACCGCGAGAACGAAGAGCCCGAAGACCCACCACTGGAATGCATAGAAGAAGTTCTGAAAGGGAAATGCCACCTCAGCCGACTGAGGATCAATCGGCACTGGCGTTGGGGCGCCTTGGGATTGCGGTCTCTGCGAGGCAAGAACGATGAAGCCCGATCGAGCCTGTGGACCCCAATTCAGGCTCTGCTGGGAGATCGCCGCGATCTGCCCAACGGAAGTTGCCTCGCCCTTGTAGAAGGACTCATCTGCCTGCAGGACTCCCGTGATACGCACCTGGCCTGGCGGAGGCTGGAGTTCCGATGTCTGTGCAGAGGGCAGCCAGCCGCGCATGACAGCAATCAGACTCCCGTCATCCAGAACAAGCGGCGTGACCACCCACACGCCCGACTTGTCGTTAAAGCCTCTGTGGACGACGATCCGCTGCTGCTCTGCTTGGTAGGTGCCAACTGCTGTAACAGTTCTTCCGACAGTCTCGCTGGTCAAATCTTGACCTAGAGGGTTGAGCCCGTCGACTGCGACGACTTCGGCCAACGCGGCACGCTCAGAGTCCAGAAGATCTTGGGTTCGCTCCCACTGCCAATGACCAAGATAGGCAAAGGCGCCGATCAACAACAGCGCTAACCCTGCGCGAATCAAGAATCGCGGGGTCAGCGCTAAGTGCCAAAGGTCACTCGGTGCGGGCGTTGCCATCAACACTTGGTGGATCAGTGGGGAAATGCTCATCGACTCGCTTGAGTTGACGCTTCATCGACCTGAACAAGAAAAACAAAGCGACGGCGATCAACACGACGAACAGCATCGCGATTGGACCGGCTTTGTCGATGAGGGACCTCATGGCTTCGTCGTTAGCAGCTTCAGTGAGCAGGTACATCAGTCCTCAATCCGGCAAAGAGATCAGTTTCGGGAAGATCCGTTGGTACGAGAGACTTTGCGAGCTGGAATTCCTCCGTAGGCCAAATGCGTGCCTGAACCTCAGTGGGCACAGCAAACCATTGGCTGGACGGATCGACCTGCGTGCGGTGTGCAAGCAGTGCAGCATCACGCTGCGGAAAAAAATCAGCCACGTTCACACTCGTCGTGATGCGATGCGACTCGTCAGGTCGCGATTCCATCCGCTTGATCCAATCGGTGTACTGCGATTCGACACCGGCTTCAATCATCGCCTCGTGCATCGCGTACACGCGACCTCGCGTGAACGTCATGTTGTAGTAGATCTTGGAAACCGTCCAAGGCTCAAGATCACTGTCAAAGCCGGGATCAGCTGCCGCATCCACGGCGGCCATCGTCAGGGTGTGCACGCGGATGTGATCCGGATGCGGATAGCCACCATTCTCGTCATAGGTCGTCACCACCTGAGGTCGGAACTCGCGCAGCAGACGGACCATCGGAACCAGCTCGACCTCGATCGGAAGGTCGGCAAAACAACCCTCGGGAAGCGGTAGCGGCGGGTCAACTTCAGGATCCGGGAATCCCGAGTCCTCATAGCCCAGCCAGGCATGACGAACACCCAGGATTTCTACGGCCTTGGCCATCTCGCGGCGCCGGACCTCTGCCAAGCCGTGCTCCTTGACCTCTTCCTCAGCAGCGTTGTGCAGCAGATCTCCGCGTTCGCCACCAGTGCAGGTCACGACCATGACATCGATGCCCTCAGCCACGTATTTGGCCATCGTGGCCGCGCCCTTGCTCGCTTCATCGTCAGGATGAGCGTGAATTGCCATGAGGCGAAGCGGGAGTTTCACCGGCCTAGTCTCGCAAGTGACATACCGGGCGTTGCGCGCGGCTACCCAAGCCCGAGAATGGGGTCACCATGACCAGCCCTTTCCGCAAGGAGCAACTCTCCCCAGCAATGGTCGAGCGCTACGGGCTCAATCACAAGTCGATCACTGGTCGAATCACCACCTACGCCTTGGCTATTGCCTTCGCGCTGATTCTGGTCTTCGTCGCCATCCAGGTCACCCGGCCGCAGGTCGACTTCAGTCTGCTGACATGGAAGGTCCTGGCGGCCGACCGGGTCGACGTGACGTTCCGGGTGCATGCGGTCGATGACACGCCGATCACCTGCACCCTTCGCGCCCAGGATCAATCCCGCGCAGATGTGGGCTACGCCAGGGTTGACGTGACACCGATTGATGGTTCGGCCACTGTCACTTACCCACTGCGCACAGCTATCGCTGCCTACACCGTTGAAGTGCTTGGCTGCGGAGACAAGCCCGTGCAGGCTCCGCAATTTCCTGAGGGCGTGATCCCTCCAAGTCAGCCTTGGCGCGCCTAACCACTATTGGCTTGCCGCACAAAGCACTAACCTTGCCCGCTATGACTGACCATGCCGTGACTTGGCTTACCCAGGAAGCTCATGACCGCTTGGCGGCTGAGCTCGCCGAGCGCACTGGTCCGACTCGCGTTGAGATCACCAAGCGGATTGAGCTTGCGCGCGAAGAAGGTGACCTCAAGGAGAATGGCGGTTACCACGCTGCCCGTGAAGAGCAGGGCAAGAACGAAGCCCGCGTCCGCCAGCTCAAGCAACTGCTGGAGCACGCCAGGATCGGCGTCCCTGAGTCTGAGGATGACGAAGTTGCGCCAGGCAAGGTCGTCACGATTGTCTTCACCGCTGGTGGCGACGAGGAGATATTCCTGCTGGGATCACGTGAAGAGTCCGCGCACGCGTCGATTGATGTGTACTCACCGACGTCGCCGCTGGGCGCATCTCTGGTAGGCAAGCGGGTAGGCGACTCCGCGTCGTACTCCCTTGCCAATGGCAAGGAGATCACCGTGGAGATTCGCAAGGTCGAGGCGTACATCCACTAGCGCGCGAGCATCGACCGCTCGCCCAGTTCTGCCTGTTGAGACAAGCGCGCGGCATCAGCAGCCCTGCGGCCTGCCTTCGTCGCCGTGCCAAGATCTCCGCGCATCTGCCCCGAGTAGCCCTGCCAACTGCCGCGCGCCTGGCTGGTCTGCTGATGGAATGCCGTGATCTCCGACTCCTTGTCACGCAACACAAGCGCAGCAGCCGACGACTGGACCCCCTCCGAAGTGAAGACCTCTGAGCGGACCTGCTGCAGGCGTTCGCCGATGCGCTCGATGTAGGAGCGATAGAAGGCAACACGGACGGTGTGCGCAGTGTGCGCACGCACCTTGCGCACCGAGCGACCACGCACTCGAGTAACAGCAACGTAGGTGTCACCGCGCCAACTGTCCTGTGCCACCCAACGGTGACCAGAGTTGATCATCTGCACCGCGAGCGAGGTAAACAACGCTTCAACGACATCGACGTCTGAAGGCATTCCATAGGCAATGACGAAGGTCGAGTTCGAGGCGATATCAACTTTCACATCATTTGCCTGCGCCACAGCGATGAACATCGAGATCAGATGCTGATTAGCTCTTTTGCCCTTCTCGCCGATGATGATCGTGCGCGACTGAGGCTGAGTTCGCTCCTGGCGTTTTTCCTTGTGCGCCTGAGCAACGGCGAGGCTGATGCTCGCTGCAGTAGCAAGGGCTTGCGCTTTCATCAGATAGGCCTCGGCTTCATGCTCATTGTCTGTGCGTTCGGCCTTGGCCAGCAGCGCACTGATGCGCTCAATCGACATGCGCGACCGCCAACCCTGCACCGTCATATCCAGCTCGCAGGAGCAACGCGGCCTGCGGCCCAAAGGCAATGTCGGCCACCCGCGTCATCGCCAGTCGAAAACTCGCATCATGCGCTGCCACTTGTGACTTCCACGAAAGATGGTGTGCGACCTCATGCGCCAGCACTGACTCCCGGCAGGCCCAGGCCGATTGCAATGGGATGGCAATCACCCCTGTGGACTCGTAGTGCGCCCGACTCTGACCCTTGCGCGCGCGGATCAGCAACTCCTCACGAGCCGGGTACCAGACAGCACAGGCGGCACTGGACAGCCAGGCATCAGCTGTGCGCTGCAAAGCATTGAGATCCCCAAGGACCCGTTGTCTTGGCAGGGTGAAATTGGAGCCGAAGAAGTCAACTAGGCCTCCTCGATCAAGGGCCTTGGCCCATGCATCCTCAACCGAATAGACCAACTGGCGATCGCTGTCGATCCCCGTCGAAAGCCCTCTGGACGCCACGGGTCGAGGATAGAGTCAACGCCGATGAGTTCTTGGCGCCCGCACCACGTACTGCAACGCTCCCCGTGGCTGCGCGATCTCCCGAGCGAAGTGGTGGTCCTGTCGGCCATTGCTTTCTTTGTCGCGATCGGATTCGGAATCCTGGCTCCGGCCATCCCGGTATTTGCTCGTTCCTTCGGCGTGAATGCTCTGGAAGCAAGTGCCGTCATTTCCGTCATGGCTCTGTCGCGCTTCATGATGTCGCCGGTCTCGGGCATCCTGGCCAATAAATTCGGTGAGCGGCTCATCCTCTCGAGTGGCTTGATCATGGTCTCGGCGACGAGCCTGATGGCCGGCATGAGCGCCAGTTACTGGCAGTTACTGCTCTGGCGTGGCATCTCGGGCATCGGCTCCTCGATGTTCACTGTCTCGGCAATGTCCCTCTTGCTGCGCGTAGCCAAGCCTGACCAACGAGGTCGGGCGGCAAGCGCCTTCCAAGGCGGTTTCCTGCTCGGGGGTGTTGCGGGCCCGGCACTTGGCGGGCTCGTCGTTGCCATTTCGATCCGGGCACCCTTCTTCATCTATGCCGGCAGCCTCGCCGTGGCCTCAGTCGTCAGCATGGTGTTCCTCTCCAAAGCAAAGCTGCAACAACTTGAAGAAGAGGTTTCGGGTGGAGAAGCAGAAGTTGAAGAGTCGCTTCGCGACGCCCTCAGGGATGGCGCCTACCGCGCCGCACTGATGGTCAGCCTCGTCGGAGGCTTCGTCTCATTCGGACTGCGCATCTCGATCGTTCCCTTGTTCATCACCGAAGGACTCGATCGCGGTGCGTCGATGGCCGGCTTCGGCTTCCTGCTGGCCGCAGTTGTGCAAGCAATTCTTCTGATGCCTGCCGGACGGATGGCGGACACCGTGGGCCGCCGCAAGGCCATGCGTATCGGCACGGTCACGCTGTTCATCGGCATGGTGATTCTCACCGCGGCCGACATCCTGGCAAATGGATTCGGTACCGCCAGCCTCATCGGCCCGGCGCTGTTCTTCCTGTCCATGGCTGTCCAAGGGGTCAGTGCGGCATTCCTTGGTTCGGCTCCTGCCGCGGTAGTCGGCGACATCGTCGGCGGACGTCGCGGCGGCATCGTGGTCGCTACCTTCCAGATGACCTCCGACCTAGGGATGATTCTTGGGCCACTGGCCGCCGGCTTCCTGGTAGACAGCCTGGACTACGACTGGGCCTTTGGCGTCGGCGCAGCGCTTTCCCTTGTTGCGGTCGTCGTCATCTGGGTGATGCCAGAGACCCTGGGTCGGGTGCGCACTCCCGCCCAAGTCAATGCCTAGTTCGGCGTACCCTTCCTTCATGTCGAATACAGTTGTGGACAACGCAACGATCTATCTGGCTATGGGCTGCTTTTGGGGGGCCGAAGAGATCTTCTGGCTGCAGGACGGGGTCGTGGACACCAGCGTCGGATACATGGGCGGCGATCGCGTCAGCCCCAGCTACCAGGAGGTCTGCACCGGCCGCACCGGCCACACCGAGACCGTCAGTGTGACCTACGACCTTGCAAAGATCAGCACCCTGGAAATTCTGCAGCAGTTCTGGGAGCGGCACGACCCCACGCAGGGCATGCGTCAGGGCAACGATGTTGGCTCTCAGTACCGAAGTGCAATCTTCACGACCACTGATGAGCAGTTCGAACTGGCCAGGCGAACCCGAGATCTCTACAACGCAGAACTGCTCGCTCGCGGATACGGCGAGATCACCACTGAGATCGCACCAGCGGCCGACTTTGCCTACTACGTCGCAGAGCCGTACCACCAGCGCTATCTCGAGGTGAATCCCAACGGCTACCGCTGCCATTCGATGACCGGTGTTGCGCTTCCAGAGCTCGCCTAGCGTGCAAGGCCATTCGATCTCGGACTCCTACGACACTGAGTTGCGCCGAGTAGTCGATCGACTTCGTTCAATGCCGATCAATCGGCTTGAGGCGTCGCAGTCCATCGTAGAAATGCTCGCCAAAGAACTGCTCGACTGTTCACGAACTCTCGGAAGCCCCGCGCCAGCCACAGTGCCGACGCTCAACACCTGGGCATACGGCGACGTGATTATGGTGCTCGGCACAGACCTGCGAAACGACGCACCTACAGAAGAAGGACTTGTTTCCGGGCTCAATGCGCTGACATTGGCCCGCCAGCAATTGCCTTAGTCGCGACCGGCGAAGATCGCCAGGAAGCGCAGGATCTCCAAGTAGAGCCAGATCAAGGTCACGAGCAGGCCAAAGGCCATTCGCCAGGATTCACGCTCCGGTGCGCCCTGGGCTATGCCCTGCTTGATCGCCTCGAAGTCCAGAACCAAGGTGAGTGACGCCAGAGCCACGCCGATCAGGCACAGCAGCAGGCCCCAGACGCCAACTCCGTAGAAGCCCCAGCCGCCACCGGTGCCAAAGAGCGCGCTGATGAGCGAAGCCAAGGCGATGAACGCATAGCTGACCAGAGCAATCATCATCATCCGCTTGAATTTGCCGGTGACTTTGATGATGCCGGTGCCGTACAGCAGCAGCATCACTGCGAAAGCGGTCATGGTGCCCAGGACTGCCTGTTGGACCAGGCCCTGATAGTTCACTGATTCGGCGTAGGAGTTGTACCAAGTGCTGATGCCGCCAAGGAAGATGCCCTGAACTGCCGCGTAGACAATCACGAGAATCGGAGACACTTCACGCTTGAGGGCATTCGCGAATCCGAGGCCAAGCCCCACGATTGCAGCGATCCACATCAGGTAGGGAGCGGCCTCGAAGGTATTCCAGCCGACCACTGCCATAACAACTGTCACAGCGAAAATGCCAGTCGACTTGATGATGACGTCATTGAGAGTCAGCCGCAGGCCGCCCCCGGCCGTGAGAACGTCAAAAGCCTGATCAGTGCTTGCTCCACCGGCGCCCGTTGCCTGCTTCAAAGCGGAGCGACCTTCGTCGTACGCGAAGCCAGGCTGGTCTGCCTTTTCGTATCGCGAAAGGACCGGGTTGTTCGACTCGTTGAACCTGCTGTTGGTGGCCATGGGTAGACGGTATGTCGGCAGTTTCCCGTTTGCAAATACCCGGCGTCGATCCCTGGCTAGGAAGCTCGCCGCGGAAAATCAGAGCCCGTTCAGTTGCCGCCTTCGATTTCCAGGTTCCTGGCATCGGCAAACTTCGACGCCATTGTGGGATTGCCTTTGGTCAGCTTCTTGATCGTCACATCCTGTGCCTTGTCATTGGCAAGTCGAAGCTGCCGGCTGGTGGCTAGGAGCGACTCCTTGGTCTTCTGCAGGTGATCAATGGACTTGTCGATCTCATCGATCACCGTCTGGAAGTGCCTGGACGCGAGGTCGAAGTTCATGCCAAAGCCGGACTTGAATGTCTCCAACTCGCTCTCGAAGTTCGTGATATCGATGTTCTGCGCCTTCACTAACGCCAGTTCACTCTTGTATTTGACAGAGTTCTGAGCAGCATTGCGAAGCAGCGTGATGATCGGAATGAAGAACTGCGGGCGGACAACGTACATCTTGGGAAAGCGGTGCGAGACATCAACAATGCCCGTGTACAGCTCACTGTCAGGCTCGAGCATTGAGACCAGTACTGCGTACTCGCAGCCCTTCTGGGTTCGATCCTTGTCGAGTTCTTTGAGGAAGTCCTCGTTCTTCTGCTTTGTTGCCGTGCCATCGGACTCGTTCTTCATCTCGAACATGATCGAGACAATCTCGGTACCCGATTCATCGGCCTCGCGGAAGATGTAGTCCCCCTTGCTGCCGGACTTGGAGTCGTTGTCCTTCTCAAAGTACGCACTGGGAAACGCGGTAGCGCGAATGCGGTTGAACTCGGTCTCACAGTGCTGTTCGAGGGTTTCGCCGACCATCTTGGTCGAGAGCCGCGCCTTCAGATCCTTGAGACGCTCAATTTGCTCTTCGCGATCCTTGAGCTGGGTCTCGTACTTGTCCTTGAGTGAGCTTTCGGCCAGTTGCTTCTCGAGCTCGGCCCGCTCCAAGCCACTCCTGAGTTCGTCGCGCTCCTTCTCCACTGCAATGACAGCTTCGGTGATCGCCAATGACTGAGCTGCCTGGACACCGACGAGTTTTGCCTCGGCCAGTGCTAGAGCGGTCTCCCGCTCAATCTTGGCCTGCTCGAGTTCATTTGCCAGCACGTCGCGCTCCTTGGCGACCGCGCCAAGGGCCTCATTGACGGCAAGCTTGAGCGCGATATCTCCAGCGTCGAGCTTGCCTTGAAGCTCCCTGATCTCGGCATCCTTCATTGCCGCGGCCTGCAACAACTCACTGGAGGCCTTGACCTCGGCGAGCTCGAGCGCCCTGACTTTGTCTTGCTCGGCCAACTCGAGGCGCTCATGCAGCTGCAGTTCGAACTCGCTGTCACGGACCTGCTTGACGATGTCGGCATAGCCAGCCTCATCGAGGGTGAATGCCTTGCCGCAGTGGGGGCATCTGATCTCACGCATGATGGCCATCCCCCGAATTCACGACTCCAAGCCTACCCACGGTCCAGCTTGCATCCTCGCTATCGACAGTGCCCCCGATGGGATTTGAACCCATACTGTGCCGGGTTTAAGCCGGGTGTCTCTGCCAGTTGGACTACAGGGGCGTGGGGATGAGCGTATGGGGCGCTCAGGGCACAACCACGCTCAGAGGTTCGCGCCTGGGCCAAGTTGCGCAGTTGATGTGCGCACGACCAGGCGCGTGGGTAAGACGATGGATTCAGCGCGGGTCGGCAACTCAGAATTGAGCTGCACCAGCAGCGCTTCGGCGGCGATGCGACCCATGTCGTGGACGGGTTGTTCAACGGTGGTCAGTTCGAGCAGCTCGGACATGTCGTGCCCATCGACACCAATGAGCGAGATGTCCCGTCCGGGCTGCAGCCCATGACTTCTGAGCGCGCGCATGGCCCCAAATGCCATCTCATCTGACATGCAGAACACTGCCGTTGGTCGTTCGCGCTGCGCGAGGATCGCGGTCATGGCCTGCTCGCCGCCGGTTGAAGTGAAATAGCCGAGGGATTCAAGACTCGGATCGATAGGCAGTTGCGCTTCAGTCATGGCTGAGACGAATCCGAGGTGTCGGTCAAACTCCGCGGTGAATCGCGCCCGGCTCGCGGAACCGGCAATGAGACCGATGCGCCTATGGCCAAGATTGATGAGATGTTGCGTGGCCATCCGGGCTGCATAGACATCGTCGATAGTGACGCTGGGTACATCGTCAACGCTGACGCCGATGAGACTGGTCGGCAGATCGAGCTTGATGACGTCGTGCAGTTGCTGATCCTCAGGCGGCATCGCGATCACCAGCACACCGTCTACTCGTCGGCGCAATCGCGGGGCCGGAGCAAGCCGGTGCTGAGAATCGGGCGCACTGACGGTCATGAGCAGCAGATCGATACCAGCGCCCTGCAGAGTCGATTCCACTCCTGACAGCACGGTGGAGAAGAACCAGCGAGCGATGTGAGGGGTGACCACGGCGACGCTGCCAGTGCGGCCACTTGCCAGCCGTGAGGCGCTTGGTGAGATCACGTAGTCGAGTTCGGCAGCTGCGCGCTCTACCCGAGCGCGTGTCTGCTCATCGACATTGGCCAGGCCACGCAGGGCGCGCGAGACAGTCGCAGTTGAGACTCCGGCGGCCTGTGCGACATCGCGAATGGTGATGCCCATAGGACCTCCTCTCAAGCCATCTAAAGCGATTACACGCGATGGCGGAGTTGAGGTCAAGAACTCACGGATGCCAACCTGTAAACGATGCCATCGAGAATGTCATATTCCGAGACGATCACTGGCCTCGGGCTGATTCGGCGGGCAAGTTCACGCAGGATCAGGGATCCGGCCCCGATGACATCTACTCGCCCGGGATGCATAAAGGGCAGCTCTGATCGATCAGTGCTGTGCATCGAGAGGAACTGCTCGGTCACTGCCTCAATCTGTTCGCGCTGCAGCACTGAGCCGTGAATCACGGCTGGGTCGTATTCGCGCAGACCCATAGCCATCGCCGAGACAGTGGTGACGGTGCCGGCCACACCCACCACTGATCGGGCCTTGTTCAGCGGAACCGTCTGCTCAGCTTCGTTGAAGGCCGCAGCAACATCGGCCTGAACCGCTGCAATCTGATCCGCTGTCGCTGGATCGGAGAGCAGATGCCGCTCGAACATGCGCACACACCCGATATCCACACTCACGGCGGCCCGGATTTCAACATCAGAGTGGTATTCGCCGAGCACGAACTCGGTGGATCCACCGCCGATATCCACGACCAACACTGGAGACTCCAGGTCGGGAAGTCCCCGCACAGCTCCCAGGAAGGAGAGCTCTGCCTCTTCGGTCCCAGATATGACTTCCGGCTCAATGCCCAATCGATCTCGGACTCCGGCGATGAACGCATCTCGGTTGCTCACATCACGGCTTGCTGAAGTAGCAACGAAGCGAACTGCTCGGGCACCGTGGTGCTCGATGAGCTGGCGATACTCATCGCACGCGGCAAAGGTGCGAGCCAAGGCATCGGGTGCGAATTCGCCAGTGCTATCCACGCCCTCGCCCAGGCGAACGATGCGCATCTCACGCACGATCTCGATCAGGGGGCCTTCAGTTGGGACTTCTGCGATGAGCAGGCGGATCGAATTCGTCCCACAGTCGATGGCGGCGACTGCTGAAGTCGCACATGGATTCGTGCGCCACCAACTTCCGACTTCGGCGAGCACCTCGTCGCCCAGCGGGTTGATTCCTGGCCCGGCGGCAAGAGCGTGGGCAGCCAGCACATGCAGACACTTCACGCGATCTGGCATGCCCCCAGCGCTGATGCCGTCGATCTCGGCGACTTCACCGAGTTCGGCCCGACTTGCAAGGTAGTGCTCATGCGCATTTCGGTAGGCCGCGGCGAGTTCTGGATCGTTCTGCAGCCGCGCTTCCATCTCGCGCATCCGGCCTTGACTCTCCAGGGTGCCAATCGCAGATGCCAGCCTGGTACAGGTGAGGTAGTAGGTCGTGGGAAATGGCGTGCCATCGGGCAGGCGAGGAGAGGTGCGCACGACGTCCGGCGCTCCGCAGTCACATCGATGGGCGACACCTGCAAAACCGCGTGCACTGCGTCCCAGTTGTTGAGCAATGAGGCGCAGATCGTCAGAGACCACCCGTGGCCCCTGGCGTCACAGTGATGGATCCGGCTTCAGGAGCTCCGTTGTCAGCCTCCTGCAAGGTGCCCCACATCTTGTCCACCCAAGTGCGATGCGCCGCGGCCTCAGCCAAGGACTCAGCTGCCGGCCGACCATCGGCCCCCAGGGTTGTGTAGCCAATCTCACCGGGCAGAACGAAGTGCAGGCGACGCCGGGCCTCGGCCGCGACGAACGCGGGGTCTGCCCAGCGCTGTTCTTGAATCGTGAGGTCAGCCACTCGCTGCTGCGCTGCCTCGACCTGAGCTCGAAGCGAGGTGATGTCCGCGCGCTGAGCCAGCCAAGTGCGAACTGGCACAGCGAGGGTGAACACAAGGGCACCAAAGACCAGCAGGAGCACTACCGCGCGACCTGTGACAGCGGCACGCCGCTTGGGCGCGAGGAGGGGAGCACTCACGTGATGATGGTCGCACGGTCAGGCAGGTGCACTAGCGAGCGAAACGCGGGAAGGCGAGCGCACCTGCGTAACGCGCAGCATCGTCGAGCTCTTCTTCGATGCGAAGCAGCTGGTTGTACTTGGCCACGCGCTCGGACCGAGCTGGTGCTCCAGTCTTGATCTGACCGCAGTTGGTTGCCACTGCGAGGTCAGCAATAGTCGTGTCCTCAGTCTCACCGGAGCGGTGAGACATCATGCAGCGATAGCCATTTGTCTGCGCAAGGGAGACTGCATCAAGAGTCTCAGTGAGCGTGCCGATCTGATTCACTTTGACGAGCAAGCTGTTTGCGATGTTCTCCTTGATACCGCGCGCAAGACGCTCCGGATTCGTCACGAAGAGATCGTCACCTACGAGTTGCACGCGTGAGCCGATCGCATCGGTGATGTGGCGATAACCAGCCCAATCGTCTTCAGCCAGAGGGTCTTCAATGGACACCAGTGGGAAATCATCAAGCAGAGCTGCGTAGTACTCAGTCATCTGCTCTGCTGTGCGTGAAGCACCTTCAAATTGGTAAGCGCCATTCTCAAAGAACTCGGTGGAGGCGACGTCCAGGGCCAAGCCGATATCGACACCAAGTGTGAGTCCTGTTGCATCAACAGCCTGCGCAATGAGCTCAAGGGCGGCACGGTTATTTGGAAGGTCCGGAGCAAAACCGCCTTCGTCACCAAGCCCGGTGGAGAAGCCTGCCTTCTTCAGCACGCTCTTCAATGAGTGGTAGACCTCAGTGCCCTGGCGTAATGCCTCGCTGAAGGTGGCCGCTCCAATTGGGGCGATCATGAACTCTTGAATGTCCACACCAGTGTCAGCGTGCGCACCGCCATTGAGAATATTCATCATCGGCACGGGCAGCAGGTAGGCGTTGGGTCCGCCTACGTAACGAAACAGTGGCAGGCCCGCAGATTGAGCGGCAGCCTTCGCTGTGGCAAGGGAGACCCCCAGGATCGAGTTTGCCCCCAGACGCGACTTGTTCGGCGTGCCATCCAGATCGAGCATGACCTGATCGATGATTCGCTGATCTGCGGCATCCAGACCCAAGATGGCAGGCGCAATCTCGACTTCGACCGCTTCGACGGCATCAAGCACGCCCTTGCCGCCATAACGTGGGCCACCATCGCGACGCTCGGACGCTTCAAAAGCTCCGGTGGACGCGCCTGAAGGCACGGCCGCTCGGGAGACGGTGTCATCGTCGAGCAGCATCTCGACTTCGATGGTGGGATTGCCTCGTGAATCGAGGATCTCGCGGGCAATTACGGATTCGATGGAAGCCATGCGCGCAGCCTACGGGAGGTCGCAAAGCCTGCTCGTCCGGTGTGCGGCAGTCGCAACTCAGAGCCCGAGCAAGGACCGGACGTGCCGTGGCGCAGGCGAGCCGTAGCTCAGCAGTAGATTGTGCACTTGTTGGTCTGTCCAATCAGGATGCATGACGCGCAGATCAGCGGCCAACTCCTTGACAGCGAAATAGCCAACGAAATAGGTCGGAAGTTGACCGGCCGTCAGCAAGGCACGACGCCATTTGCCTACCGCCTCACCCTCCTCCTGGAAACCTCGCTTCATCATGAGAGCAAGTGCCTCCTCCTCTTCGATGTCATGGGTGTGCACCCGGACATCCAGGATGGCGTTGATCGTCATGCGAGCCTGCATCTTGAGCTGCTGCAAGCGCAGAGCCTGTGCTGATTTTGGGTCATCCAGAGGGCTGTATCCCATTTCAACCATCAGCTCTTCTGAGTAGACGGCCCAGCCCTCAATGAACACGCTGCTTCGTCCGAAGGCACGAATCCGGGCGTTGCGCTCCGCGATGCGCGAATGCGCCAGCTGCAACACATGTCCTGGGAAGGCCTCATGCACGGTGAGGTCGTGCAGCTGCACTCCGTTGTACTCGCGATAGAAGGAGGCAACGCGCTCGCTGCTCCAATCCGCGGGCGCGGGGGCCACGGCAACGAAAGTCGGCAACTGCGTTGCCTCCAAGGGGCCCGGAGAATCGCAGTACGCCACAGCAACGCCGCGATGAATCTCCGGCATCTCAATGACTTTCACGTCGGTCTCAGGCATATCCACGAGCGGCACGACGCCGAGAAATGCGACCGTGCGATCCAGCGCAGCCGACACCTGCGCTAGTACCTGCTCGTTGCTGACCGGGTACCGCTCAGCGATGTCTGCCAGGGCCTTGGCTACAAGGCCGGGAGTGTCGATCGGCTGGCCCTGGTATTCAGCTGCAGCAGCGATGAGTTGTGACTCCACGAGCTCCAGATGCGAGTTGGCTTGCTCAAGGAGAACCGTCGGCTGCGTTGCGTCGTCCAGGCTGTGCCACAACAGGGCTGCGTAGAGATGGGTGCCGAGCCTTGGATCCCGCTGCGCTACCGGCAATTGCGAAGTGAGCCAGTCAATGAAGCTCTGCAGGGCAGCCAGTGCGTCTCGTACTTCAGCGGAGTCAGGGCCGAGTTGTTCGGCGAGTTCGTTCTCCACCAAATGCATAGTGCCTTGGAACTGACCGATTGCAGTTTCGACGTGAATTCTCGGCATCTCATCAAGCTCGAGGCGAGCGTCGTTGAGAAAGCGAGGAATCTGCGAAAGTCGAGAGCGCGCCGAGGCTAAGCGCACTGCAAGAGGGGCAAATTCTCTGGCCAGGAGTAGGTGCAGGCCAGAACCCGGATTCCACACCATGGGATTCCACGTGGTTGCCTTCACCTCGCGAACCTCAAAGATCGATCGAAGAAGCGCTGCACGCAGGATGTCAAGGTCAACATTGTCCGAGTGATCCAACTCAAGATCATCTATGGCGTCGAGCGCCGAAAGATGTTCGACCAAGGCGTCGTGCAAGGCAGCTCGGGCTGCCGATGAGTAGTCCGGCAATTGACCGTCATGGATGTGCTCTCCCATGCCGGTGGCCCTGATGGGCTCAGCGCGCAGCATGTCCGACATCGCCGCACGTGCTACTCGGGCCAAGGCCTCTTTCACGGTGCGAGACCTTCAAGTGCACGCACTTCAGACACCCGGCGTCGCACAGCTCCACGCAGTCCAGACTCGCCGTCCCATCCGCGCATGCGTGCCAATGCAGTGAGTTCAAGGAGCAGATCACCGAGTTGCTCTTCAGAGTGCAGGCTCTGGGCAAGTTCCTCGGCTCGGATGCGCTGCGCGGTGGGCTCGATCTGCGATGCCAGGCCCTTAGTGCGCGCGATGACCTTGCCGGCAAGCAATAGCGCGGGCAGCTGTTGTGGAATGCCGTCCGTAACCGACTCGCGCCCTTTCTCGGCCGCCTTGCGCTCATGCCAGTTCAAATTTGCATCGGCTTGGTCGCCTTCGAGGAACACATGCGGATGCCGCCGTATCAATTTCTCGACAATGCCGCCAGCGACCTCTTCAATCGTCCACGGATCGCTTGGATGCTCTTGCGCAATGCGCGAATGGAACACCACCTGCAGCAGGAGATCACCGAGTTCTTCACGCAAGCCTGCGCGATCCTGCAATTCGATTGCCTCGACCGTCTCGTATGTCTCTTCGACGAGGTACTCGAGCAGCGACTCATGGGTTTGCTCGGCGTCCCAAGGACAACCACCAGGAGAGCGCAGTCGATCCATGATCGCAACGAGTTCAAGCAGTTGGCTTTGCGTCGTCACGAGCCGTCCCCCGTCTGCGTGATAACTGAACTACTGGGCAGGTGCGCTGTTGGGCGTTGCCGTGGGCAATGGGGAAGAGAGTCCTGAGGTCGAACTGCCAATTTGCAGTGTCGATGAATCCCAAGTGCCATAACGCGGATTGACCTGCGGATCCAGCGCATTGCTCTTTGCTATGACGGTTGTGATGAGAGCGGTCGTGGCTTCATCGGCAGTCTGCCCGGGAGCAATCTTGGCAGCGACCGCCTGTGCAAGCAGGGCAAAGCGAATGCGATCGTCGATTCGCTCTGGCGCCACCAACTGTTTCAGGTACGCATCCTTCAGCGCGGCCTCACTGCCAGCTGCCTGAACCTCACTGGCCCGCTCGCGATCGATATCGCCTTGTGTCACGACAACAGCGTTGTCAGCTGCGACCTGCTCAAGCAGGTTCAGGACGATCATCCAGTTCAAGGTCTGATTCACCAGTTCGGAATCTGCCGTATTTGTCGGCTTTCCTTGCGCAAGCAGTACCGCATTGAGTGCCGATTCAAACTGGTCGTTGGAGATGTGCGTGTCGCCGACCACTGCTGCGTCAGCGCCGCTCGATGCGCTCGAACAAGCTGAAACCATGAGCCCAAGTGCCAAGAGAGCCGCGGGGATCAGTGCGCGACGACGTGAGATTGTCATGTGAGGCTCTCCGTTGTTTCTCGGGTTACTGTTGATCAGACGAACCGGGCGTTTGGAACTTCATGGGCAACGTAGCGTGAATGAACTCTGCCACCCAATCAAGCAGATCTGTACCCCGAACCGGCTGTCCACCCACGAGGGCAGTCATCGGCCTGGGTACCACGATCGTATTGACCGCCCCCTTGATCAAAGTGTTCGGGTACAGCCGGGTCAGGCGCATCTGCGCTGACTCTGGAAGTTCCACCGGCTGGAAGCGAATGCCGCTGCCTGCTGCCACGATTTCGTTCAGGCCGGCCCCTCTGGCCAACACCCGCAGCCTGGCCACTGCCAGCAGCGTCTCTACCGGAGCAGGCACTGGTCCGTAACGATCGGTGAGCTCAGCGAAGACTTCGTCGACCGCCTCATTGCTCATGGCATCTGCCAAGCGCTTGTAGGCCTCTAGACGAAGGCGCTCATGCCCGATGTAGTCATGCGGGATGTGCGCTTCGATCGGCAACTCGACCCGCATCTCGGCGTGCTCGACAGCCGCCTCCCCCTTGTACTCGGCCAGGGCCTCGCCCACCAGACGCACGTAGAGGTCAAAGCCGACGTCAGCGATATGCCCGCTCTGCTCGCCGCCGAGCAGATTTCCGGCCCCACGGATCTCAAGGTCCTTCAAGGCGATCTGCATGCCTGAGCCAAGATCGGTGTGCTGGGCGATTGTCGCCAGCCGCTCGTGCGCGGTCTCGGTCATCGGCTTCTCAGGGTTGTACAGGAAGTAGGCATATGCGCGCTCGCGACCGCGACCCACACGCCCGCGCAGTTGATGCAGTTGAGACAGTCCGAACATGTCGGCGCGATCAACGATCAGGGTATTTGCATTGGCGATGTCAATGCCGGACTCCACGATGGTCGTGCAGACGAGCACATCGACCGTGCGTTCCCAGAAGTCGACAATGACGCTCTCCAAAGCCTGCTCCCCCATCTGACCATGCGCTATTGCGATGCGCGCTTCGGGGATCAGGTCACGCAGTCGACTGGCGACGCGCTCGATGGAGTCCACTCTGTTGTGGACGAAGAAGACCTGTCCATCGCGAAGCAACTCTCGGCGAATCGCCGCGGAGATCTGCTTGTCGTCATAGGGACCGACGAAGGTCAGCACCGGATGGCGTTCTTCGGGAGGTGTCTGAATCACCGACATCTCACGAATACCGGTGACAGCCATCTCAAGAGTGCGAGGAATGGGGGTTGCCGACATGGCAAGCACGTCGACATTCGCGCGCAGAGCCTTCAGATGCTCCTTGTGCTCAACGCCGAATCTCTGCTCTTCATCGAGAATGACCAAGCCCAGATCCTTGAACCGCACACCTGGAGTCAGCAGGCGATGGGTGCCGATGACGACGTCAACCGTGCCGTCCTCAACGCCAGCAAGCACGGCCTTTGCCTCCTTGTCAGTGTTGAAGCGCGAAAGGGCCCCCAGCTTGATCGGGAAGGAGCCATAGCGCTCACTGAAGGTCGAGACATGCTGCTGCACAAGCAGGGTCGTGGGTACGAGCACAGCAACTTGCTTTCCGTCCTGCACCGCCTTGAACGCTGCGCGCACAGCGATTTCAGTCTTGCCATAGCCGACGTCGCCACAGATCAAGCGATCCATAGGCACTGCTCGCTCCATGTCAGCCTTGACCTCGTCAATGCACATCAACTGGTCGGGAGTCTCGACATAGGCAAAGGCATCTTCGAGTTCGCGCTGCCATGGAGTGTCCGGACCATAGGCATAGCCCTGCGACGCCTGGCGCGAGGCGTACAGGCGAATGAGCTCGCCAGCGATCTCCTTGACGGCTTTACGCGCCCGCCCCTTGGACTTCTGCCAATCAGCTCCGCCAAGTCGGTGCACGCTTGGCATTTCTCCGCCGACATATTTCGTGACGCCATCGAGCTGATCAGTGGGCACAAACAGCCTGTCGGCCGGCTGACCTCGCTTGCTTGCGGCATATTCGAGTACGAGGTATTCGCGCGTGGCTCCCCCGACATCGCGCTGAACCATTTCAACATATCGGCCGACTCCGTGCTGCTCGTGCACGACGAAGTCACCAGCGACCAAGGTGAGCGGGTCGATGGCCCGGCGTCGACGCGACGGCAGTTTGCGCATGTCCTTGGTCGATGCTCGTTGGCCAACCAGATCACGTTCGGTAAGCACCGTCAGTGCACTCTCGGGCGCTGTGAAGCCGTGCTCAAGGGACCCAACAGTCACCGTCACGATCGACGGAGCCGGAGTAGTGGTGAGTTCGTCAAGAAAGACGCAGGCCACCCCTTCGGTTGCCAAGGATTCGGCGAGGCGCTCTGCAGAGCCGTGTCCCTCGCTGACCAGGACCACAGCCTGTCCGGCTGTAGTCCATTTGCGCATGTCCTCGATGGCTCTGCCGACTTCACCGCGATAGATCTCAATGCCGGAGGCATCAACGCAAATGCCCGCATCCAGATCCAATGACTCATCCATGAACAAGGGCGTCAGTTCGCACCACGGCATTTCACGATGCAGTGCTTGATCACGCACTTGGTCCAGTGAGAAGAAGTTTGAGCCTGAGAGATCGATCGGTGCCTTGTTTCCCACCGTCGCGTTGTGCCACGAGGCGGCTAGGAACTCATCGGCAGTGCGCACCAGATCGTGGGCGCGTGTGCGCACACGTTCAGGATCAATCAGCACAATTGAAGTCGAAGGTGGAAAGAAGGAGATTAAGGGTTCCACTGCATCTGTGAGCACCGGGATCAAGGCTTCCATGCCGTCCACTGGCACCCCCTCGGCAAGCTGGGAGCAGATGTCATGCAGAGATGGGTTGTCCTGCGCCAATTTGGCAGCACGTGCGCGTACGGCTTCGGTGAGCAACAGCTCGCGCACAGGGGGCGCGAACAGCCCATCAGGAGCATTGTCCAGCGATCGCTGATCAGTCACGGTGAAGGAGCGAATCTCCTCGACTGCATCGCCCCAGAATTCAACGCGCAACGGGTGTTCGGCGTTCGGGGGAAAGACATCCAGGATTCCGCCGCGCACAGCTATCTGTCCACGGCGTTCGACAAGATCCATGCGTTCATAGCCGAGTTCGACCAGCCGCCGCACAAGCGCTGTCAGGTCATACTCGTCGCCGACCCGAAGTCGTACTGGATCGACATCACCAAGCCCGCCGGCAATGGGTTGCACCACAGCGCGAATGGAGGCAACGACCACATCGATCGAGCTCAGGAGCGGATCAGAATCGTCTGGATGCGCCAAGCGTCGCAGAATCGCCACGCGACGGCCGATGGTGTCCGATGAGGGCGACATCCGCTCATGCGGCAGAGTTTCCCAAGATGGCAGCACGGCGATCTCGAGACCAGTTGCCAGGCCGCGCACGGTTGCTGCGAGGTCTTCAGCCTCCTGACCAGTCGCGGTGATCACCAGCAGTCGGCGTTGAGCACCAATTGGTTGTGGCGCTGCAAGCAGGGCGGCCAGGATTGGCTGCACGGCACGCGGAGACGCAATGCGCCCGCCTGCGAATGCTTGTTCGCGGACGGCGCGAAATGAGTCTGCTCGCGCAACTGTCTGGAGTAATCCGCTCAGACTCACCCTCGCGATGCCTCCGCGAGCACATCGCGCACGTAGTCAACGATCAACGGATGGCACACAAGCAGATCAGGCACCCATGGCGGCATGTGATTGAACTCGATCTCATCCCCGTTGACGTGTGACGGCACAAAGCCGTAGTGCCGCGCAATGCCATAGGGGGCAGCGACATCCCACTCGTAGAAGCCGGTGTCATGCACATAGATCTCCGCGCGACCCGAGACGAGCTCATTGACCTTCGCGCCAACAGAACCGACATCAAGCAGCTCGACACCGTGTTGATTCAGACCGGCATCCGCCAGAATGCCGCCCAGGCTTGCCAGAGATGCTCCGAGATTGGCGGGCGGACGAGTGCGCGAGGCAACCACACGCACTGGCCGATCAGTGGGGAAGGCCGGTTCGGCAGGAACATCGTCAAGCATTGAACGGGTCAGACCCTGAGCAGGCAGGTCAACCGTGCAGGCGGAGAGTCTCTTCAGTTCGGGCTCCCACAACGCCACATGCACTGCGAAATCAGGTCGACCCTGGCCGTACTCCCATGTGCCATCCAGCGGGTCCACGATCCACAGGCGAGTGGCATCGAGCCGATCAGCATTGTCGGCGCCTTCTTCACTGAGTAAGGCGTCGTCGGGACGATGCTCGCCCAAGGCATCGGCGAGAAGCTCATGGGCGACGCGGTCGCCCTGCTTGCGCAGGGAATTGGCCTGCTCCTTGTCACCGGCATCAAGGGCGCCAAAGGAATCACGAAGTTCGAGAAGGACTTTGCCTGCTCGCTTTGCAATGAGCGTCGAGAGTTCCGCGTCACTGAACTGAGTCATCTCGTCCTCCATTGAATTGATTCTGCGCCTGCTCGACTCCGCGCAAGACGAGTGTCTCCACCGCATCGGCGCAGCGGTCCACAATTTCAGGAATCTGGTCGCGTTCAGTTCCGGCAAAAGGCTTCAGTACAAACTCGGCCGGATCCTGTCGACCCGGAGGACGACCAATCCCAAACCGAACTCGCGCGAACTCTCCAGAACCAAGTGAACTGCGCAGGCTCTTGAGTCCATTGTGCCCGCCATCGCCCCCGCCGAGCTTCAGCCGCACTGAGCCGAGCGGGATATCAAGCTCGTCATGCACGACCACGAGATGCTCAATGTCAATGTCGTAGAAGCTCATCAATGCTTTGACCGGACCGCCGGAGGCATTCATAAATGACCAAGGCTCCACCAGCACAACCCGCTCATCAGAGCCAGGACTGCCGAAACGGCCCTCAAGGACGCTGGCCATGGCCCTCTTATGGCGACTAAGAGTGCCGCGCATACGGGAACTGAGTTCGTCAACGACAAAGAAGCCAGCGTTGTGCCGGGTGTTGGCGTACTCCGGACCAGGATTGCCGAGCCCGACAATCATCCAGGTCATCGACTACTCCGCTGGAGTTGCCTCTGCAACGGGCTCATCGAACTCGCCAGCGGCAGCAGCAATGCTGATTGCCTCCTCAGCAGCTTCAGCTGCAGCAACGGCGGCCACGATGTCGGCAGCGGCCTCGTCGTTACGAGCCTGAGCCTCAGCTGCGGTGATGATGATGAGATCGACATGCTCGATGTAGCGCTTGACCGGCTCACGCTGGATGTCGCGCGGCTTGGCGATGATGGTCTTGCCTTCAAAGCTCACCGAGAACACCACGTGCGACTTGCGCAGCGCAAGATCAAGATCGTGGTTGGGCAGTGCGATGTGCACAAGCTCTGAGCCCTGGCCGTAGAGCACAGCGGGAACCAAGCCTTCACGACGCAGGCGGCGTGCAGCACCCTTACCGAAATCTGAACGGGACTGGGCGGTGATGTCTACCTGTAACACGTGAAACTCCTCGATCGGTCGTCAGTGCGCCTCGGCTGAGCGCGATTGGGCGCTGACCTTCGTCGATCACGGTGCTGGTTGGGCACCCTCGCCGAGGAGAGGCAGAATCGTATCAGTGCGATGAGGCAGTTTCCGAATCCGGGTTGTCCTCAAACATGCTCGTAACTGAGCCATCGGTGAACACCTCGGTGATCGCCTGGGAAAGGATCGGCGCGATCGAGAGCACCTTGAGCTTGGGAAACATCTTCTCTTCAGGAATCGGCAAGGTGTTGGTCACCACCACCTCGGTGATGCGCGAATTCTGCAGACGCTCACGGGCCGGATCGCTGAGGATTCCGTGTGTTGCAGCCACGATCACCTCTGCCGCGCCGTAATCAAAGAGCGTTTCCGCTGCCTTGGCGATGGTCCCACCGGTATCGATCATGTCGTCGACAATCACGCAAAGGCGGTCGCGGACATCGCCAACGACCTCGAGCACCTTGACCTGATTGGGCACATCAGGATCGCGACGCTTGTGGATGATGGCAAGCGGAGCACCGAGCACGTCGGTCCAGCGCTCGGCAACGCGCACGCGGCCAGCATCAGGAGAAACGACAGTGATACGGCTCCGGTCAAACCTGCTGGCGACATGTCGAGCCAGCAAGGGCAGCGAGAACAAGTGGTCGACGGGGCCATCGAAGAAGCCCTGGATCTGCGAGGTGTGCAGATCAACAGTCATCAGACGATCAGCGCCAGCAGTCTTGAACAGATCGGCAATCAAGCGGGCGGAGATGGGCTCGCGTCCGCGGTGCTTCTTGTCCTGGCGAGCATAGCCATAGAAGGGCATGATCACGGTGATGCGTTTTGCCGAAGCCCGCTTCAGCGCATCGACCATGATCAGTTGCTCCATGATCCACTTGTTGATCGGCTCAGTGTGGCTTTGCATGATGAATACATCGCACCCGCGGACCGACTCCTGGAAGCGAACGAAGATCTCGCCATTGGCGAAGTCGTAGGCGACTGTTCGTCCCAATGGAATTCCGAGGTTCCTGGCAACCTCTTCAGCCAACTCTGGATGGGCACGTCCCGCGAGTAGCACCATGCGCTTTTGGTTAGGAACCACTTGCAGGGTCACCCTTCCTCCTGATTCTTTTGCGCAGCCTCAGCTGCTTTGGCCGCGGGAGAGCCTGGGCGTCGGCGAAGGACCCAGTCGACAATATTGCGTTGCTGACCCCGTGCGATCCCCATCGATCCCGGCGGCACATCTTCGGTGATGACTGAGCCGGCGGCCGTGTAGGCGCCGTCACCGATGGTGACTGGCGCCACCAACATGGTGTCGCTGCCGATGCGCACGTGTTTGCCGACAACAGTGCGGTGCTTTTCAAGCCCATCGAAGTTGCAGAAGACCGTGGCAGCGCCGATGTTGGTGCCCTCGCCGATATCGCCATCGCCTACGTAGCTCAGATGCGGCACTTTCGCGTCGTCGGCGAGATTGGAGTTCTTGATTTCCACAAATGCGCCGGCCTTGGTGTGGTTGCCCATCACAGTGCCTGGTCGTAGATAGGTGAACGGGCCAACTGCCGCGTCAGCTCCGATGACCGCGAGTTGCGCCCAGGTATGGATGACGGTGGAATTCTCGCCGACTTCACACGAGGCAAGAGTGGTGCCCGGTCCAATGCGTGCTCCGCGAGCAACTGAAGTGGGGCCGGTGAGGGTGGTGTTTGGCAGGAGCGTGACGTCCGGCTCCAACTCCACATCAACGTCGAGCCACGTCGTTGCGCTATCCAGAATTGCCACACCCGCACGCATCCACTGCTCGTTGATGCGGTCGCGCATGACTGCTGCAGCTTGCGCGAGTTGGAAGCGATCGTTGACACCGAGAATCTCATCAGGGCTCTGGCAAAGCCAGGCCGCGACCACGGCGTTCTCGGAGCGAAGCATCCCAATGACGTCGGTCAGATACTCCTCGCCCTGCGAATTGTCAGTGGTGACATCGGAAAGAAGTCGAGCCAGATCAGAGGGCGCGAAGCAGTACATGCCGGAATTGACCTCGTCGACCAACAGTTCCGCGTCTGAAGCGTCCTTGTGTTCAACAATGCGCTGCACGCTCTGCTCATGATCGCGGATCACGCGACCATACCCAGCGGGATCGCTGAGGCGCGCAGTGAGCACCGTCGCCCGCGCTGCAGTCTCGCGATGTGTGAGCATCAGCATTTGCAGTGTGGTGCCGGTCAGCAACGGGGTGTCACCTGTCAGCACGACAACAGGGGCATCACCAAGATTGATGCCGCGCTCTTCAAGATCAGCCATCGCAATGCGCACTGCGTGACCAGTGCCTGCTTGCGTCTCCTGCACCACGGTCAGCGCCCAGGGTGCGATTTCCTCTACGTGTGCGACGACCTCGTCGCGCCCGTGTCCGACCACGACGACGACATGTTCTGGGTCGAGAGCGGCCGCGGCCTCAAGCACATGGCCAAGCAGTGAACGGCCAGCGACCTGATGAAGAACCTTGGGAGTGGCCGAGCGCATGCGCTTGCCTTCACCTGCGGCGAGGATGAACACAGCTGCGGGACGTGTCACGACTCAGGAGCGTATCTGCTCGATTGATGGGCGCACAGCATGCCTGCGAATCAGGCCCCGGCCGTCCACAATGTCGCGTACTCATCAATGATCTGCGCGCAGATTTCGGGGTGCGAGAGAGGCACATGGTGATGGGCGTCCGGGACCAAGGTGTACTCGGATCCCTCAGGGGCAAAGCCGAGCAGGAACGGCACCACCTCGGGCTTCACCACGGCGCTCTGCCCGGCATGGACGTAGTGGAAAGGCACCTTCAGGCCCGCGATGCTCGCATTGAACAGCTCTTCATCAATCACCGGAACCACCTCCTGGTCGAACTTCCAGGTCCAGCCCTCGTCGATCTCCGTCACCCCGTAGGTGGCGATCCGGGCGATGATCGCCGGGTCGACGTCATCCTGAGTGGGCATCAATCGGAAACGAGCCTCCCCGTCCTCACGGCTGGAGTAGATGCGCTTGGGGGCCGAGCCAGCAGCAGCAATGGGGCGAAAACGTCCTTCGCCCTCAATGAATGTGTCCATGAGAATGACGCCAATTGCCCGCTCCGGACGCTGGGTGGCCGCCATGACCACTGAGGTTCCGCCCAGGCTATGGCCCACAAGCAAGGCACGCTCGATCCCGGCATCATCGAGCACGGCATTGACCTCTTCGCCCCATGTTTCGATGCTGTAGACCTCACGGTGGCCGCTGTCGCCGCTGCCACTGATGTCCAACTGCACCACGCGGTACTTCTGAGCCAGAAGGGGGTGCACCGCAGCCCACCACAGATGATGGGCGCGAAAGCCATGGGTCAGGACGATCGTGATTGGGCCATCGCCAGTGACGCTATAGCGAATGGGGGCGCCGGCTACTTCAACGACCTGGTCTAGCTGATCCACTGAGGACCTTTCCGTTTTCCAATGAGCTACTTGGGAGGATCCAACTTTAGAGCCCTTCATGTGCGGCCCGATGAAGAATCCGCGAGGTATCCCCCCGCTATCCCGAGGGGCGCATCAACGGCACGTGAGCTATCGCAGCTGAGCCAGGGCTGGGGAAGGCGGCTGGCTAGCGCGCAGCACCACCAACTACGCCAACATCAGCACTCGGGTGGCCACAGCTGCGGCCTGTGTCAGCGAGACACCGATTTGAGCCAGATCCGACAATCTCTCGTCTGAACTCTGCGAAACGGCATCCTCCAGGAGCACTGTGCGGAAGTCTCGCTCGCTTGCCTCAACGAGCGTTGCTCGAGGGCAATTCGGCAGATTGCATCCTGCGATCACCACTGTGGAAATGCCGCGAGCTTCAAGGAATTCGCCCAGCTGAGTCCGATAGAAGGCTCCCCAGCGAGGCTTGTACATGATCCATTCGGCTCGGCCAACTGCTTGCAACTGCCCACCCAGTAGCGCGCCCGAATCCAGTTCGACGTGCGTCTCCAGAAGACCCGGGGCCAATTGGCTGCCGAGAGAGGCCGGCGCAACCATTTGCAGTCCATCTTCCACGGCAGCTCGGCGGGGCGGATCAACATCTCTACTTCCCGGCTCGTAGAGACGCACCACATGAACTATTGGCAGACTCGCCTTGCGATATGCGCTGACGGCATGAACGACGTTTGGGAGCACGTCCATAGTTCCCGGAATTTCGAATGGCGAGCCGTCCAGGAAGTCACGCTGCATGTCAATGGTCAGCAAGACCGAACTGGCAAAGTCCGGTGTCAGGTAGTCCCGGGTCATGGCTTGCCATCTCCAACAGATGTGCTGGGCCGAAGATCACGCCACGCGATCTGCCCACCATGAGGTGTGCACGTTGCGAGAACTTCGTGCAGCCCCTTGGGCCACGTAGAGAGTTCCAAAATCACGCTTCCCCACTCATCCGACGGCTCCATGCGCAGCCACGCAAGAGGGGCATCGCTTGTGGCTCTCCGACCTGCGTCTGCGATGCACTCTTCAAATTGCTGACGCTCGTGGTCAGTCAGGTACGGCATCACAATGGAGTGCATGACGACCGTAATAACTCCCGGACAACGCGCTGCCAATCGCTGGCGCAACCAAGGAGTTGCAGGACACGTATCAATCTGAACAGACTCGAAAATTGACAGTGCGGCTTCTAGCCGCGCCAATCGAGCCGTGTCTTCAGGCCAGATGAACGACCTCAGCTTTTCCCCGTCAGCGGTACTCCTCGCGTCCAATGGCGCCAGATCGCAACCTATGCGTGACTGAATGGTCACCTCGGCACCCAACAGGGCACCATCGAAATCCGGCTCAAGAACCACAGCCGAATCTGCCGGTCCCCAGGAGTCAGCTGTCGTATTGATGCGGTAGCGGTCAAGATGCAGATTGAGACCCGCACTGCACCCCACTTCGAGCAACTGAATTGGCAGTCCAAATTCCCTTGTCAGGTGTCTCAAGCCCGCCGAAAGGACCGCTGCCCGTCCGACTTCATTCGTTTGGACTCCCGCCTGCATTCCCTCCCGAATTGCTGCCTTGTGGGCGGACGCGAAAGCGAAGAATGCTGGCACCACGCGGAGGACATCCACCTCACCGCCGAGACTCGGCAAATATTGGGCCAGCTCGTCGGACTGCCCTGCGATGAGCAGTCTGTGGACTGCGCCCAGCAAGCGAAGCAATACCGCTGATTCGACGGGATCCTGCAGGTCGCTTCGGAGGAGATCAACGACATCGTTTGCTTCATCATCCAGTTGGTTCGCGATTTCCTCGACGATCGCAGCCCATGTGGGGGAGCCATTCTCATGACAAAGGCGAGCTTGGAGTTCACAGGCGTAGCGGAGCTGAACTGACATAGCCACCAGAAGGCCTCCTAGCCAAGTGGAATCAACTCGCCCGAGTCTGACAAGCCAGATACGGGCTGTAAAGGAGTGGGGCTGGAAGCGAAGAACTGACTGCCTGAGCCCGTACTCAGCAGCCCTGAAATGCTCTGAAACAGGATGGAACGGCTTCCTTCGTGGAAGTGGCCCCAATCAATATCTACAGAAGCTCCCGGGGGAGGGATCGAACCTCCGTTGACGGATTCAAAGTCCGCTGTCCTGCCGCTAGACGACCCGGGACTGAGTTGGCGACAAACGATAAGGGGCTTTGGTCTGTTTGCTTCGTCGACTGGGTTACGCTACCGTAACTTACGCAACCGTAGGTCTTCGGATCCGCGACCCGCCTCGAGCTAGGGAGCTCGCACATGTCCGTTTCACCGTCCGCAGACCCCATTGACTCCGCTCCCCCGGAGGGCCCCGACGAGCTGCTGCAGCCGCAGGCTCTTTGGATGCGCATCACTATCGGCATTTTTGTCGTCGTTCCGTTCCTGGCCGTGCTTGCTGTCATACCTGTTGCCTGGGGCGGCTGGCTCTCGTGGGTCGACGTCGCGCTCTTCATCGTGTTCTGGGCTATTACCGGCTTGGGCATCACAGTCGGCTACCACCGCTTCTTCACACACGGGTCGTTCAAGGCCGGTCGCGGCATCAAGATCATGCTCGCGATCATGGGCTCCTACGCCCTCGAGGGTTCCATCTCGCAGTGGGTTGCCGACCACCGCAAGCATCACAAGTACTCCGATATGCCGGGCGACCCGCACTCGCCTTGGCTCGAGGGCGACGGCCGCGGCTCACTGCTCAAGGGCTTCTGGCATGCGCACGTCGGCTGGTTATTCGACAAGGAGCAGACTCCTGTTGCGCAATATGCACCCGACATCCAGAACGATCCCGACCTTGAGCTGCTCACCAAGTGGTATCCCGCACTCGTAGTCGGATCCTTGTTGCTGCCTGCTGTCCTCGGCGGTCTGATCACGTGGTCATGGGCCGGAGCCATCACTGCCTTCTTCTGGGCCGGGCTCGTGCGCGTCGCCTTCGTCCATCACGTCACTTGGGGAATCAACTCGGCTTGCCACATCTGGGGCAAGCATCACTTCAAGTCCCGTGACCGCTCGACCAACGTGTGGTGGCTGGCGATTCCGTCCTGCGGCGAGTCCTGGCACAGCCTGCACCATGCCGAGCCCACCTCCGCCCGTCACGGCGTGCTCAAGGGACAGGTCGATATCGCTGCGGTCTTCATTCGCGCGCTTGAGCGCATGAAACTCGTGAACGACGTCAGATGGCCCAAGCCTGAGCGACTGGTACGCAAGCTCACTGATCCGACGATGGCACCGCGCATCCGCGGGTACCAAAAGCAGGCCTAAGCGTGGCTACTCCTGACATCTTGTTGAACTCTGTCTCCGAACTTCACCAAGCTCGCCCTCTTGCGCCCCGCGAGCGCGTGCGGATGACGGGCAATGAGCGCCGCGAGCAACTGATCACCATTGCTCGACGGCTCTTTGCTGCCAAGGGTTTCGAATCGGTCAGCGTCGAGGAGATAGCGGCGAAGGCAGATGTCTCCAAGCCCGTGGTCTACGAGCACTTCGGCGGCAAAGAGGGGCTGTACGCCGTCATTGTCGATCGTGAGATGAACGACTTGCTGTTGACCATCAGCGAAGCGCTGAACCCAACTGTCGACACACCTATGAATGCACGCATCCTGCTTGAGCGCGCTGCGATGGCACTGTTCGACTACATCGAAGCCGATCCTGATGGCTTCCGCATTTTGGTGCGCGATGCGCCCACGATGCGTGAATCCGATCAGCACTCAATCGCCGTGCAGCACTCGCCTTCGTTTGCCAGCGTCATCAGCGACATAGCCGCGCATGTGCAAGACCTCCTCGCAGCGCAGTTCAAGGCGCACAAGATCAACACCAAGCTCGCGCCGATGTACTCGCAAATGCTCGTGGGCATGGTGGCACTCACTGGTCAGTGGTGGCTCGATGAGCGCAAGCCCAAGAAGGACGAGGTCGTGGCCAATGTCATCAACCTGGCCTGGAACGGGCTGGGCAATATGGATCCCAAGCCCAAGCTCATCAGCAAGTCGCGCTAGCTGATCCGTGCTCCTGGCACCGGTCCAAAGGTGCGCTTCACTGATCGAACAATGCCTGTCGAAGTCAAACTGACGGCGATATCAAGTGCATGTTCAGCCGATCGGGCAAGAAATGCACAGCTTGGACCGCTGCCCGAAACGATGCCGCCAAGCGCTCCCGCCTCTTCACCGGCTTCAATCACTCGCTTGAGCGAAGGTCGCAAGGAGAAGGCCGCAGGCTGAAGATCGTTGTGCAAGGACTTGCCCAACAGCACGGGATCACCTGCGCGCAGTGCCTGCATCAAGGATTCCGAAACGGTGGGCGGGGGGACTTCCTGGCCAGCCCGAAGACGATCACATTCGGCATAGACCGCTGCAGTTGAAAGTCCCTCTCCGGCGAGGGCAAAGACCCAGTTGAAGGTTCCTTGTGCAAGCACGCCGGTGAGTTGCTCACCACGGCCGGTACCAATTGCCGTTCCGCCGTGCAGCGCAAAGGTCACGTCCGAACCGAGTTCCGCGCAGAGCCGATCAAGCACTGATCTGGGCGAATCCAGTTTCCATAGGGCGTCGCAGGCAAGCAGGGTGGCTGCTGCATCCGCGCTTCCGCCGGCCATACCGCCGGCCACTGGGATGCTCTTGTTGATCCAGATTTCGATGTCTGGCTCCAGCCGAGCGGTCTGCGCCAGGAGTGCAGCTGCCTGCCAGGCCAGATTGCTGGAGTCCAATGGAACATGGGCCTGGCCCTCGCCTGTGCAACTGATGGCAATACCGCTGCCAGCAGTGCGCTGCCGAACTTTCACTTCATCATGCAGTCCCACCGCATGAAAGACCGTCGCGAGGTCATGGAAGCCATCAGCTCGGGCGGGACCAACTGAGAGTTGCAGATTGACCTTTGCGGGAACGCGGACGCTCACCTCGTCGCTGGCCATGTCTTGAAGGCTAAGACCTGCGCAATCTCAATGCGCAGTCACCCGTGCTGGAGACATTCGGCAAGGCGCGCGAATTGCACGACATCGAGAGTCTCGCCACGGGCGGCAGGATCGATGCCTGCCGTGCGCAAGGCGACTTCGGCACGATCAGCAGAACCAGCAAATTGCGCCAATGCCCCCCGCAGAGATTTCCGCCGCTGTCCGAAGGCGGCATCCACTACAGCGAAGACTTCCTTGCGAGATACAGCACAGGGGGGTGGTGCTGTGCGCACCAAGCGGACAAGACCAGAGTCGATATTCGGCTCAGGCCAGAACACCGTCCGGCCAACTGTCCCGACAAGTTCAAGAGTGCCGAACCATCGCGCCTTGACACTCGGTGCTCCGTAGACACGAGAGCCAGGGCCTGCAGCCAGTCGATCAGCAACTTCCTTCTGCACCATCACCAGCATTCGCTCAATGTCAGGAAAGTGCTGCAGGTAGTACAGGAGCACTGGCACTGAAATGTTGTACGGCAGATTCGCCACGAGCGCCGCAACCGGCCTCGGCAGTTCGGTGACGTGCAGTGCATCGGCCTCAATGACCGTGAGATCCGCAGAACGTTCAGGCAGGTGCGCACCCACAGTCAGCGGCAGTTGATTCGCCAGTGCCTTTTCAATCTCAACTGCAACAACCGGATGATCCGCTTGGAGTAGGGCAAGAGTCAGGCTGCCAAGGCCAGGGCCGATCTCAAGGACTGCGCACCCAGCGGGCAGGTCAGCAAGCCGAACAATGCGTTGCACGGTGTTGGGGTCGATGACGAAGTTCTGCCCTCGCCTTTTTGTTGGTCGAAGCTCCATGCTGGCAGCGAGCTCACGAATCTCGCGAGCTCCCAGGAGTTCAGTCACCAGGCGCCGAAGGCTCGTTGTGCATTGGCCCAGAGCAATGCACCAAGTGCGGACTCATCCGTGCCACGCACCTGCGCCAAAGTGCGCACAGTGTGCGGCATCAGATACGAGGCATTGGGCTTGCCTCGATGCGGCACGGGCGTCAGATATGGAGCATCGGTTTCCACCAGAATCAGATCATCGGGAACAACCGCGGCTGCATCGCGCAATTCCTGGGCGGGCTTGAAAGTGACGACACCTGCAAATGAGATGAACCACCCCTGCTCTGAGCAGAAGCGCGCCATGGCTGCATCACCGCTGAAGCAGTGGAACACCACTCGCTCGGGAGCGCCTTCACCCATCAGTATGTCCATCACATCCTGATGTGATTCACGATCATGAATCACGAGAGTCTTGTTGAGCTTTTTGGCGATTGCAATGTGGCGTCGGAAGGACTCCTGCTGAATCGGCCGCAGCTCTTCTTCAGCGCGAAAGTAGTCAAGGCCAGTTTCACCAACCGCACGAACAACGTCATCGCCGGCCATGACTTCGATGGCAAGGTATGCGGCATCCAATGCAGCGCGCCCCTCGTCGACGTAGATGCGCGGAGCCTCATTTGGATGCAGCCCCACACCGACTGCCAGCGAAGGTCGGGAGCGCGCGAGGGCGATGGACAGCCGAGCAGATTCAAGGTCGCAACCGATCTGCACGATCCGGGTAACGCCAACAGACGCGGCCAATTCGATCAAGGTGTCTGGGTCTGGCAGCGCTCCCCCATGCAGATGCTGATCATGAATGTCGAGATGACAATGCGTATCGATGACGGGCACTGCCAGTTGCTCTGGAGGCGCAAGCGTCATTCCCCAACCTCCTCCAGTCGGGGGAACAGGCCGTTGCCCTTGGTGATCAGCGTCCCTTGGGGCAATTGACCCCATCGTGCAACATCGCCGACACGCTGTTCATCGATGGGACCAAGAGCGGCTTCGGCCCCCAGCTGCGACCAAAGATCAGCCATCGCCTTGGGCATCAAAGGGAAGTAGAGCACTGCCATCGCTCGCAGGGACTCACAGATTGCATACAGCACAGCGTGCAAACGAGCAATCTGCGTTTCGTCCTTGGCCAGCACCCAAGGCTCCTGCTCGGTGACATACATGTTCACCGCATCGACAAAGCCCTTGATCGCGACGATGGCCGCCGAGAAGTCGAGAAGATCCATGGCGGCTTCAGCCTCAACCACCACGCGCGCGAGGTGATCACTCAATGCCTTCTCTGCTGCGCCTTGGACACCTGCAGCAGGCAGCAGGCCTTCGCAATAGCGATTGACCATGGCCGTGCCACGAGAGGCCAGATTGCCAAGACCATTGGCCAGCTCTGCCGTGTAGCGAGCGCTCATCTCCTCCCATGAGAAGGAGCCGTCCTGACCAAACTGGATCGAGCGCAGGAAGTAGTAGCGGAAGGCGTCGGAGCCAAAGTGATCGATGATCTGCGAGGGGGCGATACCGGTGAGTTTGCTCTTGGACATCTTTTCGCCACCCACGAGCAGCCAGCCATGCGCAAAGACCTGCTTGGGCAGGGGCAGGTCAGCGGCCATCAGCATTGCGGGCCAATAGATGGCGTGGAATCGCAGGATGTCCTTGCCCACAAGATGCACATCAGCGGGCCAGGTCGCAGCAAACTGCTGGCCGGCTTCAGATTCGGGATCCTCGCCGTAGCCAACCGCAGTCAGGTAGTTCAGCAGCGCGTCAAACCACACATAGACCACTTGCTTGGAATCCCATGGCAGTGGAACTCCCCAATTCACACTTGACCGCGACATCGAGATGTCCACGAGTCCACCACGAAGAAAACTCATCACTTCGTTGTAGGCGCTCTGCGGCTGCACAGCTTCAGGGTGGGCCTCGTAATGAGCGATCAAGCGCTCGCCGAAGGCAGATAACTGAAAGAACCAGTTGTCCTCGAGCACGTGCTCAACTGGGCGACCGTGGATCGGACAGACCTGCTCACCCGCGTATTCGCCGGTGCCAGGAATCAAGTCTGCAGCGAATTTGAACTCCTCGCAGCCCACGCAGTACGGACCTTCATAGGGAGCTGCGTACACGAATCCGTTTTCGCGCACGGCCTCCCAGAACTTCTGTACGGAAGCAAGGTGGCGCGGTTCGGTGGTGCGGATGAAGTCATCGTTTGCGGCATCAACGGTCTTCAGAACCGGAAGCCATTCGGATTCAACGAGACGATCAACCCACTGCTGGGGAGTCACGCCGCCGGCATCAGCGGCTCTTTGCACCTTGGTGCCGTGCTCATCGACGCCGGTGAGGTACCAGACATCCTCGCCTCGCTGACGATGCCAGCGAGTCAGGAAATCTCCCGCTGTTGTCGTATATGCGTGGCCGATGTGTGGGGCATCGTTGACGTAATAGATCGGTGTTGTCACATAGAAACGAGCCGAAGGGTCAATCGAAGCCATGGCGCGATCCTACGGTTGGGCTGCCTTCGACTGGATGACAGCGTCGTAGACCTCTCGCCGCGCAACACCGACTTCGCGAGCCACTTCGGCAATTGCCGACTTCCGCTCAATTCCGCCTTCCTCGCGACGACGCACCTCGGCAACCCACTCCTGCGGGGTAACCAAGCCACGCGCTGCGCGCAACTCGTCAACAGATGCTCCCGACACGACAACGGTGCACTCTCCTCGAACACCGTCGGCCGCCCAGGTCACCAATGACTCCAGAGTCCCTCGGATCACTTCTTCATAGGTCTTGGTCAGCTCACGGCAGACTGCTGCCAAGCGGTCAGGGCCTAGCCCAGCGGACAGAGCCGTGAGCATCGCTGCAAGGCGATGCGGTGCCTCGAAGAAGACCATCGTGCGCACTTCGGACTTGAGCTCATCAATACGAGCCTGACGCTCGCCACCTTTGCGTGGCAGAAAGCCTTCAAAGCAGAAGCGATCAACGGGAAGTCCCGAGACAGCAAGAGCCATGAGTACTGCCGAAGGCCCCGGCGCAGCAGTGACCGGCACCCCACGCTGTACTGCTTCAGCGACCACTCGATAGCCCGGATCACTGACTGAGGGCATACCGGCGTCCGTGACGACGAGCACGATGGCGCCGGCAAGTGCCGCATCAACCAATTCGACTGCTCGCTGCTTCTCGTTGGCGTCGTAGTACGACACCACCCGACCACCCAAGATGACGCCCAGCCCATCAGCAAGGCGGCGAAGGCGGCGGGTGTCTTCGGCGGCGATCACGTCGGCCGTTTCGAGCAGACCGATCAGCCGGGCAGAGGCATCACCCACATTGCCTAGCGGAGTGGCGGCAAGAACGATGCGACCGATCGGACTCTCGTTCTCAATCTCTGGAATCTCCGATGCGACCGCCACGATTGCATCCTCCCACCCGCCTACGATGACTCAGTGCTGCTGGCTCGAGACACCGCCTCCCTAGGGAAGCGTCTTGTGCCATCCATGCCGCAGTCCTCAGGATGGTTCAGCGCGCTGTTGGTGACAGCCATCGGCGCAGTGCTCCGGCTCTGGAATCTTGGTCAACCGCACGCAGTCAATTTTGATGAGACCTACTACCCCAAGGACGCCCTAGCGCTGCTCCGCTTCGGGGTGGAGCAGGCAACGGTCGCGGACGCAGACAAGATCCTGCTGGCTTCAGACGGCAATTGGCAGAACGTCGACATCTTCACAGGCGCAGCCGCGTTCATCGTCCACCCACCTTTAGGCAAGTGGATCATCGGCCTTGGCGAGTTGGCCCTGGGAGTCACGCCCACCGGCTGGCGAATCGCCGTTGCAATCGTCGGCATCATCTCGGTGTTGCTCACCGCGCGCATAGCGCGGAGATTGACGCGATCCAATCTCGTTGGCTTGCTTGCCGGACTCTTCGTTGCCCTCGATGGCATGCACATCGTGATGAGCCGCACAGGACTGCTCGACATCATGCTCGGCTTCTTCGTGCTGATTGCCTTCGGTTGCTTCTTGATGGACCGTGATCAAGTGCGCGGGCGCCTCGCGGCACTGATTCGGGCTGAAGGCCTGCAAGCCACTGCCACCACATGGGGACCCAAGCTCGGCTTGCGACCCTGGCGATGGGCTGGTGCACTGGCGCTTGGACTTGGCTGCAGTGTGAAGTGGTCTGGTATTTGGTTTGCCTTTGCCTTCATCGCGATGACCCTTGTCTGGGATGTCTCCGCGCGGCGGGCCGTTGGTGTCGAACGGCCTTGGCGTGCAACGATTCTTCGCGGCCTTCCAGTAACCGTGCTCGTCAGCGGAGCAATCATCATCGCGACCTATCTCGCGTCGTGGACCGGCTGGTTCATCAGTGACAGCGGCTGGGATCGCAATTGGGCCGAGGGCTCAGGCATTGCTGCATCACTGAGTTCGCTGTGGCACTACCACGCGGAGATGTGGAACTTCCATGTCGGCTTGACGACCGAGCACGCATACGCCAGCAATCCATGGGGGTGGCTGTTGCAGGCACGTCCGACCTCCTTCTACTGGAACAACGTCACGGATCGAAGTCAGGGCTGTCCGACGGACAACTGCGCCGCCGAGGTACTGGCGCTTGGCAATCCGGTGATCTGGTGGGCGGGGATTCTGGCAATCGTCTATCAGGTCTGGCGCTGGCTCGGCAAGCGCGACTGGCGATCAGCGGCCGTGCTCGTGGCCATTGCAGCCGGCTGGCTGCCGTGGATGCTGTACCTGAATCGCACAATCTTCACCTTCTACACCGTGGTCTTCATGCCCTTCATCGCGATCGCCCTGGCGATGTCGGCAGCCGCACTGCTGGGATCTGAAACAGCATCAGCTCTGCGCAAACGACGCGGCATGATCGCGATCGGTGTGCTCGTTGGCGCAGTGATTGTGGTGGCCTGGTGGCTCTATCCGGTGTGGACCGGTGAGCTGCTGCCGTACAACGAATGGCAACAGCGAATGTGGATGCCCAGCTGGGTATAGCGACCCGACCTGTCACTATCGACCTCCCGCCGAAAGGGGAAGCAATGACCGATCGCGCGATTCCAGAGACCCACCACGACCTGCTTGATACTCCGATCTCGGTGGCATTGGCCACCGTCGGCCCCACGGGCTACCCCCAGGTCACCTATGTCTGGGTGATCCGCGAGGGAAATACTCTTGTGATCTCGCTGCCCGAGGCACGCCAGAAGACGAAGAACCTACGAGCGCGACCCAAGGCAACCATCTTCGCCGCCGACCCGAACAATCCCTTCCGCACTCTGGAAATTCGCGGTGATGTGACCATCAACCCTGATCCGACGCTGGCCACCCTCACCGAGGTGCTCGCCGCCTACGGCGGCACTCTGGACAAGTTCGCCGGGCCGACCCAGGACCGCGTCACTGTCCGATTGCAGCCCACGCGAGTGGTCACGCAAGGCTGATCAAGCCCTAGCCTGCGCTAAGAATGCATTGATTCATGATTTGGTGGAGCTGAGGGGATTCGAACCCCTGGCCTTCTCATTGCGAACGAGACGCGCTACCAACTGCGCCACAGCCCCTGAAGCGGGTGAACAGTATCAGGGGTGGATTCAGGCGTTGGCGGTGCGAACTGCGGGCATCTCTGCCGTCTCGGTGCGGTGATCAACCTGCGCAGGTTCGGCAGCCGCCGCATCCTGATGACGACGCATGGTGTTGGCAGCGTTGACCATCGCGGTACCAGTCCACTCACCTGGGTGCGCCCTGTCGATTGGACGAGGGATCACCGAGGCGCGAGGTGAATTCACATATGTCGGCAGGGTTGAGGGGACTGCCTCCCAAGAATTCTCGTCATCCCAGGCATTCCAGTTTTCCCAGTCATCTTCAACTGCCAGGGCGGGAGCTGCCATTGGAGCCGGTGCCCGGCGGGGCTGCTGATCGCGGATCGGGGCTGGCTGCATGCGCTGAGTTTGCTTGCGCGCAGGAGCGGTCATAACTGTTGCCACAAGAAATGAGGTGACCAGGACTGCAGAAATCATCGGCACCCACTTGGGCGCAATGGACGCAAATGCAAGCAACAAGGTCACCGCTAGGACTGCGGTGAGAGCACCGAGAATCATGGTGCGACGCTGAGTTGCGCGCTCATGGGCGGAATTGCCGTAGTGCTGGCGGGATTGCTGTGGCTTGGACATGTTCTCTCCCGAACGCTGATTTGCTAGCGAGCTCATCGCTGTGCTGAAGCGAGTAGTCGAGCGAACTTCGCTGACCTGATCGTGGCGCTTGAGCCACATTGGGATGAGTACCGCAGCCCACAAGGCGATGATCACCAAGTAGATCAAGCCCGTCACCTTGCGAACGCTAAACCCCGAAGTCGCTCACACCGCGCAGGCGGGATGCATCAATTTTGCGTGTCGCGAAATTAGGTGTATACGTCAATTCGGCTGTATCGCGCGCCAGCCGGCGAGGACACTTTCGGGACGATCGCCTTCCACCAAGGCGTAACAGATGTGATCGCGCCAGTCGCCGGCGATATGCAGGTAGGAACGGCGCAGTCCTTCTTCTGGAATGCCGAGTTTTTCCACTACCCGCCGTGAAGCCGCATTCTCTGGACGGATGTGAATCTCCACCCGATGAAGCCGCAACTGCTCGATGCAATAGTCCAGCGCCATGGCAACCGCGGTGGGCATGATGCCTTTCCCCGCAACATCTTTGTCGATCCAATAGCCGATGTAGGCCGATCGCAGGGAGCCGTAGGCAATGCCGCCCACAGTCAATTGCCCCACGAATACGCCGTCATAAGTGACCACCCAGGGGATGACTCGCCCCGCTCGAGCGCTGCGATGCATCGAGCGCACCATCATGCCGAAGCTGGCTGGGATCTCTCCTGACTCAAGGCCCTCGATGGGAACAGTGGCTTCCCACTCCTCCAACCAGTCAACATTGCGTCGGCGCACTTCACGCCACATCCGACCATCGCGTCGACCAATCGGGCGAAGCCCTACTCGACCCTCGACAAGGGTGGCTTCCCAGTTCACGGCCAGGAAGCGACGAAGTCGCGCAGCCAGTCGCGAAAATCCGGGCCAAGATCTTCGCGCTCAGAAGCCAGCACGACATTGGCCTGGAGGTAGGAGAGCCGATCGCCGGTGTCGTAACGGCGACCGCTGAAGACCACCCCGTGCACGCCGCCACCTTGATCAGCCGGAATAGTGGCAAGCTCACGAAGGGCATCAGTCAGCTGAATCTCCCCGCCGCGACCGGGCTCAGTGCGCTGGAGAACCTTGAAGACCGAGGGGTCCAGCAAGTAGCGACCAATCACCGCGTAATTGCTCGGCGCGGATGCTGGGTCAGGCTTCTCAACGAGATCAGTCACCCGCACCAGCCCATCGATGGGATCTCCATCGACGGCCACACAGCCGTACAGGGAGATCGCCTGTGCAGGCACTTCCATGAGGCAGACGATCGAACCGCCGAATCGGGCGCGAGCCTGCATCATGCGAGGCAGGATCGGATCGCGGGGATCAATCAGATCATCACCCAGCATGACTGCGAAAGGTTCATCCCCAATGTGATCCTCAGCCATCAGCACCGCGTGGCCAAGGCCAAGGGGATCTCCCTGTCGCACATAGTGGATGCGTGCCAGATCTGTGGGCCCGGTAACCATGGCCAGTTTCTCTTCATCGTGCTTACGGCCCAGGGAGGCTTCAAGTTCGAAGTTGCGGTCGAAATGATCCTCAAGGGGGCGCTTGCTGCGCCCAGTGATGAACAACAGGTCGGTGAGGCCTGCGGCGACTGCTTCTTCCACCACGTACTGGATCGCCGGCTTGTCGACGATGGGCAGCATCTCCTTGGGCGTTGCCTTCGTCGCGGGCAGGAATCGGGTACCCAATCCTGCAGCGGGCACGACCGCCTTGCGCACCACATGATTCATGTCCACGACCCTAGCCGCACTTCATACGGCACGATGGTTCCGTGGCAGCCAACGAGCCTTCAGAGTCGTACTCGAAATCAGAATTGCGCGGGCGCATTCGCGCTCGTCGAGCCGAGCGATCAGCTGTCGAGCGTCAGGAGTCCGGTGACTCGATTGCGGCGCACGTGATGAGCATTGTCGCTGAACACCGATCTTCGAGCGTTGCCTGCTATTTCTCGACCGCGCATGAGCCCACCACTTCTGCGCTCATGGATCAGTTGTGGGCAGCAGACATCGAGGTGCTGACACCGCGTGTGCGAGCTACCGAACTCGAGTGGGTGCAGAGCACTCCCACGAGCGACTACACCTCAGGCTCATTCGGGATTCGTGAAGTTGTGGGAGGCGAGGTGCTGCCACTGTCCAAGGTCAATTTGGTCTTCCTGCCTGCCCTTGCCGTTTCTGCCGCCGGGGCCCGCCTTGGCCAAGGGGGCGGCTTCTACGACCGGGCCCTGGCACGCCTGGAAGACAGGCCCCTGCTCATTGCAGTCCTGTACGCAGATGAAGACGGCATCGACGTTCCATCAGAAGCACATGATGTTGCAGTTGACGCAGTAGCAACTGAGCAGGGAGTGCGCTGGACTACGACAGGTACGAAGTCACGGTCCAAGTAGTCCAGAAGGCACCGATACACAACGCCACCATCAAACCAACGAAGACCCAGAAGCGACCGCGCCGCTCAGACCACAGGTCCGTGCTCTCCCAAGCGAAGCCCGAGAAGGTGGTGAAGGCGCCGCAGAATCCGCTGCCGAGCAGGACCAGCAGAGTCGAGTTGCCTAGTCCCACCACCACCCCCAGCAGTGCGGAGCCGACGACATTGACCACGAGGAGCCCGATCGGAATCGGGCTCTCCACAGAGGCTCGAGTCACTGCTCGATCCGTCAGAAATCGAGCAGGTGCGCCGAACGCGGCCCCCAAGGCAACCCAGCCGAGCATCGCAAGACTCATGCGGGTCGCCTCAGCAGTGCAAAAGCACGACTGCCCAAGGGAACAGCGAGCAGACCGATAAGCAGAGTGCAGGCGAGGTAGCCCACAGCAAGGAAGGGCTGATCGTCATAGATCACGACATCGGCCGCGAGAGTTGAGAAGGTGGTGAACCCGCCGAGCAGCCCGGTGATGATGAAGGGCTGCCACAAGGGGGAACCACTTCGGCTTCGGATCCACGGATACGCCATTCCGATTGCGAAGGCACCCAGCACATTGACCATCAAAGTCGCGACCAGGTCAGTCCATTGGCTGTGGCTCATGAGCTCGGCAATGCTGTACCTGGCAAGGGACCCCATGACTCCCCCGACGGAGATCACCAGCAGCACGCGCGCTTGGAGTCCTTCGAACACACCGCGACCATAGAGGCTTTCGCACCTGAAGTTGCTGCCGCAAAGCACGGGAGGCACAATTAGCACTCAAATTCAGCGAGTGCCAGCAGTGCCGGAGGACCAGTGCCAACGTACGAATATTCGTGCAGCAATTGCGGGACGTCGCACGAGATCGTGCAGAAGATGTCTGATGCCACCCTCACTGTGTGCCCAGATTGCGGCGAAAACACCTTGCGCAAGTTGTTCAACAACGTCGGTGTGATGTTCAAGGGCTCTGGCTTCTACCGAAACGATTCGCGCAGTTCATCTGACAGCGGCTCGTCAACGAAGTCCACGAGTTCCGACTCCAGTTCGTCCTCGCCTAGCCCCGCGCCGGCTGCAAGTGCGCCCGCGGCATCAAGCAGCTCGAGCAGCTCGAGCTCAAGTTCCTCCTCTTCATCTGACTGACCTGTGGACGACTGTTTCCACTGAGGCGCCGCTTCTCCCTAATCTCAAGGAATGCTTGTTCCGCCTGAACTGCGCGGGCACATCCGAGTGTTCATCGCGCGCCACCGCCGAGTTCTGGCTGCGCTCTGCGCTGGCCTGGCCACACTATTGATCCTCAGCGTTGTGGTGGACGCTGCTGAGCCGTCTGGAGTTGCGGCAGTCAACGCCAGACCGGTGCAGCAGCTCACCCCAGGCGAAGTGGCCGTACCCATTCTCCTGGCTGACGCCAAACTCGCTGCAGGTGTGGATCCGGGTGACCGAGTCGATCTCATTGAGCTCTCAGACCTGGCGCCAGCAGTGGTGATCGCCGAACATGCGCGGGTGCTGTCAAAGGGTTCAAGCGGCGGAACCTTCAGCGTGAGCGAGGCGCAGATGCTTGTCGTTGCGGTAGCAAAGGCCGATGCGCTTGTCGTTGCAGCTGCGGGGGCGGCGGCGTCCCTCACGCTGGTGATGCAGTCCAACATCACGTGAGAGGCAACTAGTCGCCGTGATGCGGCGGAACCTCGGCACGAAGCCAGTCGTCGCGTGATTCAGGCTCCCGTGCTTCGTCGGAAGTCACGTCCGGCAGCAGATCGACCTCAAGAGTCTTGGCCTTCTTGGCCTTCGTCTGCTTCGGGTCAGCGCTCACCCCCCAAGGGTACGGCGTAGCGTCTGCGCGGTGGAGCTTGAGCAGATGCGCGATCGCGAGCATTCGCATGCGGTGCGCACCTTGCCGTGGGTGCGGGATCGGTTGGCGCGGCGATTCGTGGGCCAAAAACACCCAGTCGACGACTTCCTGTTCGACTACTACCCCTACTCCATCGCAAAACTCACGACCTGGCATCCGGGTTGGGGGGCAGTGATCGAGCGCGACGATGCCTTTCTGAGCCGCCACAAGGACTACGTTCGAGTCGAGTCAGGAGTCACTCTCGGCACGGCCGGACTCATGAAACGAGCAGAGCGTCTGCAACTAGCATCGACCTTGCTCCGCAACACCCATGACCGCGCGCCACTATTCAATTGCTTCGGGATGCACGAGTGGGCCATGGTGTTCCGCGGCCAGTCATCAGACGTTCGACACCCAGAATTTCCTTTGCGCCTTGAGCCGAGCGAAATTGAGAGGGCAGTCAACGAAGTTGGCTTGCGCTGCACGCACCTCGACGCATTTCGCTTCTTCACTGCAGAGGCCGTGCCGCTCAACGAACACCAGCTCACGCGTGCCAGTCAGCCGGATTTCGAACAGCCTGGATGCGTGCATGCCGCGATGGACCTCTACAAGTACGCGATGTGGGCAGGCCCGTATCTGCCGAGCGAACTCGCTGCGGATTGCTTCGGCTTGGCACGCACTGCCCGCACTCTCGATATGCAAGCTTCGCCTTATGACCTGCGCGAACTCGGATTCGAAGCAATACCGATGGAGACCCGAGAAGGCCGCAGTCATTACGTCCTGCGGCAGCGGGAATTGAGTACTGAAGCCCAACTTCTGCGAAAGACTCTGCTGATCGCAATTGACGAGCTTCTCAATGCTGCTAATCAGACGGCAGCCCGAATTCAGCAGGCACGCAACTCTGTGGCACCTATCTCTTGGCAATAGTCACGAGCCAGTCGATCTGCCGCCTTACGTTGCTCTGACGGGTGGTGACACAGGTGTCAACCCACGCGCTCACCCCGTATTCAAGGACAATCATGCTCTCCACCTCCCGGCGGCTGTAGCCGTGGAGGTTCAGCTCCGGAGCACCAGCAATACGGGAGTCCCCTTCGCCGGCAAACACGAGAAGAGCCTTGCCGCCCGGCTTCATGGAATCCACCAACCGGGGTACGGCAATGCGAGATTGCTCGAGTCCGGCTGCGTCCAACGCTCCGACTGAGATCACGCACGCGTACGTTTTGGCGCGCACTTCAAACTCGGACAGACACGCCTGCTGAACCTCCAAGGTGGCCGGCATATCGGCCACCAGTAATTGGGCCTTGGCAAGGCCGATCGATGAACAGTCCACGGCAGTGACATTGAAGCCACACTCCATGAGGAAGCGGACGTCCGCACCGTTGCCGCACCCAAGGTCCAGCGCCCATGTCCCTGGAGCAACCGGGATTGTGAAATTGTCCTGCACAAACTGGACGACGTTCGGATGGGGGTACCGCGGATTGCGCTGCTCATTCCACTGGTCCCAAACTGCGGCAGACACCTGGACTCCCTATCCTTGAGTGCTCAAACAGCGTAACGACAGCAACAGCACACGCACGGCTCCGTAGCTCAGGGGATAGAGCAGTGGTTTCCTAAACCATTTGTCGGCAGTTCGATTCTGCCCGGGGCCACTTCACGTGTTGAGATTCGCCGGGCCGCCCAGGTCAGGTGACGATGCCGGCGATCTTCAGCTCGATAAGGCGTTCGTCGGAAATGCCAATCTCAGCCAGAATCTCATCGGTGTGCTCAGCGAACTGAGGGGCACGATCGATCACCGGCGGTAACTCATCAAAGAGCACCGGACTTTGGATGAGCTCCCGCGCAACGCCGTCGGCATCGGTCACCTGGGCCACCAGGCCATTGGCCCGCAACGATGCATCCTGACTCAACTCCCAGGTGTTCTGCACAGGACTCCACTGACCGTCCATCGCGGTGAAGATCGGCAGCCACTCTTCGAAAGTCCTTGACGCCAGGATCTCAGCGACGATCGCCGCTCCCTCTTGTCCGTTCTGCAGAAGCAGGTTGCCATCCGTGAATCTGGGGTCCGTCACAAGCTCTTGCCGCCCCACAACACGGCAGAACTCGGCCCAATACTTGCCTGGTTGCAACATGTTCAGCGTGATCCAACGACCATCACGCGTGCGATAGGTACCGGTGATCGGGTTGCGAGGACCAGTGGAATTTGGGGCCAGACGTGGTGCAGGTCCGCCCAGAATCATTGCCACGTTTGACGAATACTGTGTTGCCCACGCCCCCACGCTCAGCAAAGAAACGTCAACGATCGACGTCACTCCGGTCGCAGAACGTTTGTACAGCGCTGCAGCGATTCCACCGGCAATCGTCATGCCACCGATGTTGTCTCCGTAGGCACCTGTGGGCATCCCCATGAATTGCTCAGCCTCGGGAGCGGTCTGCAGATCACCACTGCCTCCGCGCGCCCAGAACCCAGTGGCGTCGTAGCCACCGGCGTCACGCTCGGGTCCCTTGTTGCCAAATCCGGTCCCCCGTACGTAGATGATATCGGGGTTGATGGCGCGAATCTGATCCACGTCGATGCCTGCCTTACGCCGAGCCGATGGCAGGAAGTTGGTGACGAACACATCGGCTCTGCGCACCAGTTCGGCCAAGATCTCATTGGCCTCTGGGGAGCCCAGAGTCAGCCCCAGGCTGCGCTTGCCCCGATTGGGGCCCTCCATGATCGGGAAGAAGTTTACCCCTGGAGTCGAGGCGTCCAGGCCAAGGATGCGCACAAGTCCGCGCTGGGCATCGCCGGTTTCGGCATGCTCGATCTTGATGACATCTGCTCCCCAGTCAGCCAGTACTGCCCCTGAGGACGGGACAAAGGTGAACTGAGCCACCTCGACAACACGGACGCCCGCCATTGGACCTTGCATACCTGCTCCTAGTCATGACAAAGGACGGGGCCAATTGGCACGCTAACTGCCGGCGATTATCTGCACAAGCCCTTTCAGCGCACGCGCAATTCTCGGATTTCCTTCGTGGAATCCAAGAGTGTGTGATTCCCATCACAGCAAAGAACAATGACCGCCTTGGGTTAAATGTGATCTGCATCACACTATAGACCGGACATTGCCCCGTGATTAGTGTCCGAGGTGCGCTGGCCCAATCCGAAATGTCGGGGCCGCTTGGGCCAGCGCACACCGCTTCCCCTGCCACCTCAGGGAGCCCGATGTCGTAGCAATCGTGCAATTGCGTGGCGACGGTGGCTCAAGACAGGTAGTGCACACGGAGACGGCTGTGGTCTGCCGTGGTGGCCTGACCCAGCCGGTGCGCTACTGCTCACCGTCGATGGCTAGCCCTGGCGGATCCCAGGCAGGGGCAACTCAGGGGTTAGCCGACAGCGCAGTGGGCGCTGAGACAGTCGATGACTGCCTCAGCGCCCACTTGTGCTTCTAGTCGCAGTCAGAGCAGATCGGTGCTTCGTCCGTTCCGCGAGCGCGCTGGCTCTTGTGGTGCACGATGAAGCAGCGCGAACAGGTGAATTCGTCTTTCTGGATCGGGACAACACGAATTTCCAGAGTCTCGTTTGAGAGGTCAGCTCCCGGCAGTTCAATGGACTCAGCGCCCAGGTCATTCTCATCCACCTCAATAGGTGTCTGATTCTCCTTGGCCGCGATTTCCTTCAGGCCCTCGAGGCTTTCCTCTTCATCTGTGTCGTTCTTACGCGGTGCGTCGTAGTCAGTAGCCATGCGGCGAATGTGCTCCCAAATTTCGGTGAATCGTGGTCATGCAAACGCTGGAGGCCAGCTCAATATTCCTCAGGGTCCGGGAGGAGAACTCAGCCTGATCAGCGATAGGCGGCTCACCATAGTGGCAACAAGCCTCCAGGTTCAGGCAGGGTCATGCTGCCTGCGTTCACATGGCGGGCCGTCGCGCACGCTGGTAGGTCGCAAATGTGGACGCAATAGCCCGAAGCGTGATCAGAGCGAGGGCTGCAGCGAAGGCGTTGCAAGTTCCAGGACTGACTCAACTGGAAACACCAGCCAGTTCGCAATCGCGGTGTTGCGAATGTGCTCGTACTCATCCCCGCGCTGCGCCTGGCGATACTCCTCGCACAATTGCTCACTTGGGAATTCAATGATCTGCGTCTCCAAAGGTCCTGCTGATCCGCGCTGGCGGCGCAAGCGCTGAAGGATCCTGGCGCCATAGGACTCCGCGTTGGCCAGCGCGCGATCGGCATACGCCGACAAGAGCAGGTCCTGTCCAGAGTGACTCCATACCAGCACACAGATAGTGACCGGTTTGGTTCCAGGCCTTCTAGCCGCGTGGAAATTTGCGTTGGTGACAACTGAACTTCTAACCGGCTCCTCATAGCAAATCACCATGTTTGAGATCTCATCTGTACCAGACGAAGCCGCGTGCAGGGCATCTGTGCTCGCTCGGTAGTCGTCCAAGACTTCGTGTGAAGGCCAGCGCATGGTGAGTACCTCAAGCGGACCGATCGAACCTTCTTTGCGCCGATAAAGCGACACCGGGGTTCCGCCATAACTGGCCACGACTGTGCTCAGCGACTCGGCAAGTTTGGAGTGCAATTGTTCGTCGGAACCGGGATTGCTCCAGAGCAATGCGCAGATCGTGACTGTCATCGCCCCTCAATCTCGCCGTGAGTTTTCAGGATGCCGGTCTGAGCAGCGTGCGTCAAGAGTCAGAATTGTGCCTAGTTGTTCCAGAATTCCTTGACCATCGCCGCATCGCGCAGACCCTGCTCGAGTCCGTATTCGGCCGCCTGGAAGGCCATCGAGGCATCCATGAAGTTCGGACCCAGCTTTGCAAACACATCCGGGTCGAGCTTGACGATGAGGTGCGGTGTGCCGCTAGCCGCCAGATCAATGACCTCCTGCTCAGGGCCATCGACGACAAGCAGGACCAGGGTCTTGTCGTATCCGATGCCAAGATCGACGCTTGTGGGCGAGAGACATCCACCGTCAACGTAGAAGTTCTTGCCCACTTGAATTGGCGGATAGACACCTGGAACCGCGCAACCTGCGGCCACACCGTTTTGTAAGGAGCCACCCAAGTCGGCTCCGATGGCTTCGAACTCGTAGGTATCAATGTTCAAGCACGCAGCGTGGTACGACGCGGGCCACTCTTCATTGGCGAGGTACTTGAAGGTCCGAAGGAAGGCTTCGAGTTCAATCATCGGTACTGCTGCGCGGGCAGCCTCTGCGATCTCCTTGCGCACCGCGACATCCCCATTACGCCCTGATGCCTGACCACGCTCGAACAGGCCGCGGAAGGAGGATTGATCATCAGAGTCGATGTTGAGCACTGCTGTGGCGCCGCCCGCAGCGGCACGTTTGCCGGCGGCGCGGTAGCGCTCAACCTGCGCCATCATGTCGTGGCCGCAGGCAACCTGGACTCCCACGCCAGCGCCAGCCGAGGTGCCAAGGATGAAGTCCGCGTCGTTCAGCCAGACACCTTGCTGCTGGAGTCCGGCGAACCAGCCCGACTCCCAGGCAGTGCCAACTGATCCTCCGCCACCGCAAATCAACGCTCGACTCATGCCGCACACTCCTTGGATAGGTCTGATCGCACGCTATCCGCAGGCGCCAGTACTCGTGGCCGTTTCCCACAGACTCGGCCGGGATCTGGCCCTAGTAGGGGCGAGGAAGACCAAGGCGCCGAGCCAGGTTATTGCGATAGATCTCGGTCGTGCCGCCGTAGATGGCCGAGCCGGGTGCGTGCTGTCGCTCGCTGGCGATGATCCCCGCAGCGATGCTGCCATCGACTCCAAAATCAAGGATGCCCTCCGGGGCGGCCATGTCTGCAAGCCGGTCAGCATTGACGGCCAAGGCTTCAGCCGCCATCGGCTTGCCAAGTTCACCCGCAGCGTTCCAGCACACCTCGAGGTCAAGCATCGCTTCAGCCAGTGCCATGCGAACCAGCGGATCATCCAGACGCGAGCGACCATCTGCACTCTTACGAGATGCGGCCCAGTCGATCGCACCGTCAATCAGCTTCTCGAAAGTGCGAGAGAAGCCGGCACCCATGGAGCCGTTGATCGGCACCACACCCTCGGTCTCCACTCCGGCACCGTGCTCGGTTGCCAGTGGAGTCGACATCACGCTCCAGCCCTCATTGACTGGGCCAATGCGGTAGTTGTCGGAGATTGTGACGTCTGAGTAGAAGGTGACGTTGGTGCGGCCACCGCCCAGAATCCACACGGGGGTGGCTTCGACACCAGGTGCATCCATCGGCACCAGGAACATGGTCAGCGTGCGGTGCTTCTCCTCAATCGAGCCAGTGCGGGCAAGCAGGAATACGTAGTCGGACTCATTGCCCCACGTGGTCCACATCTTCTGACCGTTGATGACCCACACGTCACCGTCTTGGACAGCTCGAGTCTTCGCAGCTGCGATGTCAGAGCCGTTGTCCGGCTCTGAATAGCCCAGACATGTCGTCAATTCGCCACTGCGGATACCCGGAAGGATGTTCTCCTTCAACCACGCCGATCCATGCTGTTCAAGAGTTGGTATCAGCAAGGAGTTACTGGCGTTGTTGGCGATGTAGAACTCCTCGAAGAGTGCGGTGATGATCTCCTGCTCGATCTCACCCAAGCCCGCGCCGCCCAGACCCTCCGGCAACTCAGGATGCACCCATCCACGCTTGGCCATCGCCATGCGCACATGTTCTGGTGAACGATCGTGGTCGAGAGCAATGTGGGCGTAGTTGGGCGTCCAACTCGTGGCGAGAAGGTCGCGAATCTCCTTCTCAAAGGCCTGCTGCTCTGCGGTGAGCTCTACCTGACTGAAGTCCATTTCTTTGACCTATCCCTTCACTGCTGCATTGTTCTCGTGCCAGCGTGCCCGTTCACCTGCGCGCCGATCAATTGCCCTGCCAATGTCCTGCAACTCACGACGTACGCCGCCACCGACAAGTGACCATGACGAAGCCTTGCGATAGAACAGGCTGACGTCAGCTTCAAGAGTGATGCCCATCCCTCCGTGCACATGCACTGCTGTTGCCGTGCTCCGCAGAACTGCGCGAGTTGCCTGGGCCATTGCCATTGCAGCGAGTTCAGGGCGAAACTCCGGCTCATTCTCGGTAAGCCAGGCGGCCTTCAATGTCATGTTGCGCGAGGTCAGTTCGTCCATGTGCATATCGACGAGATCGTGCGAGATCGCCTGGAAGGAAGCGATGCGCACACCAAAGGCCTGACGCTCGACCGAATAGGCGCGAGCAATCTCACCGGACACCGCCAGAATGCCTACAAGCGAAGCCGCGGTAGCGATTCGCCACTCGCGGTGGGCCAGGTCCCAGTGGCTTGCCGCTGATTCACCTTCAAGCAGAGTTTCCACGCGCACTGCCGCGTCGCTGGGATCCCACCAGGCAACGGGCGAGCAGCCTTCGTTGGGTGCCTGTGAAGCGCGCGCATCGCGCGTCATGAGCACGAGTGCACCGTCTTTGAGGGCAAGCACTGCCGTAGCAAGCGCGCCGCTGGGAACCAGCTCAGCACCCAGCTCCCATGTGGAGATCGGTGCGATGCTGAGGATGGTCTCACCCGCCAGACACGACTCCCAGTCAAGTCCGCCCAACTCAACACCGTCTTCGATCAGCCGTCCCAAGGCGCGCATCGCAACCACGTGATCAAGCATCGGCACAGGCGCAGCCGTCCGGCCAATCTCAATGCCAGTCAGCACAAGTTCAATGAGACCGCCTCCATCGCCCCCGACTGCAGTGGGCAGCGAGATGCTGAGCAGACCGTTATCACGGACCGTCTTCCACAGATCCTCGTCGAACCCGAGGGGCTCAGCATTTCGAACGACGGAAATTGGCGACTGCTCGCTGAACAGGCTGCGCAGCATTGCCACGAGCTGATCCTGCTCGTCGCTCAGTGTGTAGTCATTGCGACGCAATGTGGTGGTCACGGTTCCTCCAGAAGGTGCTCAGACGTGATGGTGGGCGCCTGGCGAACGAGAGCATTCAACCACTCAACCGACTGCTTTCGTGAACGAACCAGAGATGGACGATCAGACACCTGCAGCGGGGGTGTCCAACGAAGGCTCAATCAGCGTTGTGGATCTCCTGCATCACTAACTCAACTGCTTGCGCTGGCTCGAGCAGGTGCATGTCTGTCAGGCGTTCGAAAGGGCGATCGCGATGAGATATCTGCGAATCGTTGGTGACGAATATGTCGGCGCCATGGCGCACAGCCTTGGCGACCTGCATTGCTTTGTCAGTGGCGGGGAACGTTGCAATATGGCCATCAAGCTCAGGATGCAGCAGTCCGTATACGAATGAGTACAGATCGACATCGACCTCGTACTCGTCAGCAATTGTGCAATTCGGCAGCGAGGTCTGTTCACTCGACACCATCAGGCGGATGAGTCCCTCATCATGGAGCAAGCCAAGGGCAGCTATCTCAAGGGAGTCACTGGCGCATGCATCGCTGTCAACAAAGAGCAGCATTTGGTAAGCCACTGCGAGTCGGTGAATTGGCGTTGGTTGCCGTTCACTTGTCATCGGGCACCTCCCAAGCTGTCCGGCTTCCACTATCGCCGCACTCCTGCAGGAAGTCGCCTTTCGACGAGCATCTGCGACACAAATGGGACCGGGGCAGATACTCAGGAAACGTGGGGTGGTGCAGCTACATCAGTTGTTCGCGACGCCGCGATTTCTGCGTGTACATCAATCGATCTGCTTCAGCCACGGCCGAGTCAAAAGCGGAACCAATGTTCCATTCTGCAACGCCAAAGGAGTGGGCAATCGGAATGCGAAATTTCAAGCGGCGCATGAGTCCTTCCGCCCCGGCAATATCTGTGCGCGGCAAGATGAGCAGGAACTCATCGCCGCCGCTGCGCACAGCAATGTCATCTGGACGCATCATGTTGCGTAATCCATCACTGAAATCGCGCAAGATGGCATCACCTGCTTGATGCCCTCGTTGATCGTTGATGGTTTTGAAGGCATCAAGATCAATCACCACCAGACTGCGCGGGGTAGTAACCTGGCCCGCCGAAGCCTGAGCTTCAAGCACGACTTCAAGCCCCTTTCGGTTGATCAGTCCGGTGAGCGGATCAACCATGATCAACATCTGCATCCGGCGCATGATCAGACTCAGCACAACGCCGAAAGCCAAAGTGGACAGCGAGACGACGATCCACAGCGGTAGCAGCTCGCCGAGTTGTTCCATCAGGATCAAGGTCACCAGATAGCTGATAGACGTGAATGCAACCTCGGCAATGGTGAAGCGCCAAGAAAACCAGCAGGCGGTGTAGCAGGCCAAAGCCATGAATCCCCAGGCCAGTGTGGCTGCCACCAGAACAGAGGGAGCGGTGTACGACATGACGCACAGGCCCAGGATCCCGACTACGACTTGGATTTTGAGAAACCACTGAGGAGTCCGCGCAGCCATGACCCACAGAGCAATGAAGGAGGCCACGCTGAACACGACGATCACCCAGCGGCTGTACTCGGCTTGGGTATCGACGATTCCGGTGGCCAGCGGGGACAAGATCTTCACTGTGCTGAAGGCCAGCCACAGCATGATCATCCAGACGCGTCCTGGGAATCGGCCAAGAGGCAGGCTGCTGCGCGCGTTTCCGCGGTCATCAAAGTCAGCGAGGAAGGATCCGCCTTTGGCCATACGAGCACAGTACTTCTGAATTGTTTTCACGAGTGCACGCCTGTGATCCCAGTTGCGCGTGTTCCAATGGCTGCCCGCCGACATATCCTCTTCAAGTGCGCATCAGCCGGCTACTGGCCCTCACTCTTGGATTCACGCTGATGTCCACGTCCGCACAGGCTGTGCCCACGATCATGCGCGGGACCCCGGCTTTGGGAGACAGCCACACTGCGCAGATCATTGTGATGGGTGCTGACTCGCGCACCTACGACTCCTGCAGCGCTGCAGTCTGGAAACCTCGGGTCTTGATCACAGCGGCGCACTGCGTCACAGATCAGGGCTCCAATCAAGCCGTCGCCGCCAATCGGGTCTTCGTCTTGAATCCGGGGGCCGCGGGACCATCAGTGACGAGCAACGGCCCAGATGGCGGCTCAAGGGTGCGCGTGGTGAACATCGCCCTTGGCGCGGCGTTCGTCCATACATCTCAATTTGTCGCAGGCAATGACATTGCCGTGCTCGTGCTTGACTCCGACATCGCCGCATCCCCGTTCACTCGTCTTGCGGACCGCACCGAGATCCAGAAGCTGGTTGATAGCAAGGCGCAGACCAGCATCGTCGGCTACGGCAAGACGAGCACTACAGATCTGGGTCGACCATTTCCTCGGTCGGGCTTGTTCACGCTGAGTGAAGTCGAAGCGAACCGGAGGGGCACCGATGGCTTGGTCATCTGGTCAACACCTGTAGATGCCTCCGACACCTGCCCCGGCGACAGCGGAGCCCCACAATTCATCACCACCGCCGAGCGCACACTTCTGATCGGCGAAGTGGCGGGAGGCAACTGCACGGGGCAGTCCCGCACGGCCCAAGGCTTCGTGGCGATCTCCTATCTCGGCCTGCTCAACTCTGCCCTCGCCTCAGCGGGATACCCCACGATCCCAAGTGCCCCGACATCTGTGACCAGCACGTCGTTGGATGGCATCGACACCCTCTGGTGGTCAGCTCCGGTCATCGCGCCGGAGTCCGTCACCGGTTACGAAGTGCGCGATGCCGCAGGCACAATCGTCTGCACGTCAACACAGCCATACTGCAGCTTTCCTCATACTGATGCTCCCACCTTGCGCAGCGTAAATTCGCAGGGCGAAGGCGACGCAACTGCCGTACCTGCTGCAGCCGCGGTCGTGCCAGCGACCCCGAGAATGGTGCAGTCAGGATCTCGCATTCGATTCACTGTGCAGCCGCTGGACTACCCAGTGGTCACGGGCTATCGAATCATTGATCAGCTGGGACGCGTTGCCTGCCGCATTGTTGATCCGACCGTGACGCTCTCGTGTTCGACCAAGCCACTCAAGGGCAACTACCGCTTCACTGTCAGTGCGACAACTCCGCAGGGTCGCACTCCCGAATCAGCTCCTACCCGAGTGATCCGCATCAATCGCTGACTACGAATGGCCGGATCCGTCGCTATGCGACTCAAGGGCCAATCGCCGAATTTCGAGCTGTTCCAGCATTGGCCGAACAATTCCGTCAGGCAATCCTTCCTGCGTACGGATGCGCAGGAGTTCCTCCTGCTCTGCACGCAGCATCAGTCGCGCCAGATGTCTGCCCAGATTGGTGCGCTCATCTGCCACATCGACATCCGATTCCTCAAGAGCTTCCATGCGCATATTGATGTCGCGCTTCAAGGGCTCAATCACGTTACGGGGAAGTGGATCGCCCTGCAGGGCTGATTGCTCCACGGCTTCTTCCAATTGCGCGGCTGCGGCGTGGGCGAGGGCGATGTCAACTCGTCGAATCAGAACCGAGTCGTCGGCCGGCTGCACCTTCAGTAGACGCGCCAGTGGGCCCATGGTTGAAGACAGCAGCAAGGTGACCACGACGACACCGAATGTCGTCGCCAGGATCAGATTGCGAAATGGCAATGGTGCGCCTGAGTCCAAGGTGAGCGGAATGGAGAAGGCCGCCATGCCTGAAACCGGGCCACGTGCGCCTGACCAGGCCGCGACCAGAACCACGCGCCAATCGCCTTCCTGACGATCCTTGCTCGCGCCGAGCATCGTCATCACAAAAACGACTCGACTCAGGATCAAGGCCAGCACGATGACAACGATCAGCAGGCCAACCTGCTCACGCTCCTGGACAGACAGCGCATGGAAGGTGTCCGGCAGCTCAATACCGACGAGAAAGAAGGCCAATGCCTTGAGGATGAACGTGACATGGCGCCAAAGCGCCGCACCATCGAGCCGGCTCTCCTGCCGGGAGTCGGAAGTCTGGCTGTGTGCGACAAACAGCGCTGCGACGACCACAGCGAGGATTCCAGAACCCTCGAAATGCTCGGCGCCGTAATAGAGAAAGAAGGGCGCGATCAACGTGAGGCTGTTCGCGGCAATTGCATCGTTGCTGTGCGCAATGACCCACGAAAGAATCCACCCACCTACCAAGCCAATGCCGACACCCACGCTGACTGCCAACAAGAAGACCCAGCCAACCTCGGCGATGGTGATCGTTCCGGCTGTGGCAGCCACGACGGCGACACGCAAGGCCGTGAGTCCGGTGCCATCGTTGACCAGGCTTTCGCCTTCAAGAATTGAGATGGCCCATCGCGGAAGTCGGACCTTGCGCGCGATCGAGCTCACGGCAACGGCATCGGTTGGCGCGAGCACCGCACCAAGGGCGCAGGCCAGGGCGATCGGCATTCCCACCATGGCATGCGCGATGAACGCAACAAGAAGCGTGGTAATCACGACCAGACCGACGGCCAGGTACATCACTTGTTTACGAACGCGCCGGATGTCCAGATAGGAGGAACCAAGAGCCTCGCCAAAGACCAACGGCGCCAGTATCACTATCAGCACGAGTCCGGGATCTGGTGGAGCATCAGGCCCCACGGGCAAGAGGCTGACGAGAACGCCGACACCCATGACAGGCAGGGCCATGCTGTAACCACGTTGCCGCACAAGCGCAGCGACGATGAGGGCAACGACAGCAGCACTGGCGAACCAGGTCAGGTCACTTTGCACCCTGCCCCCTACATATCGGCGAGCGAACCATCTAGCCGATCAGGATGGGAGAACTCGCGGCTTGCAGAGCCACCTCTTGAGTTGGACCACTCGACGGTTGAGGGGCGAAGATTGTCTCGACGCGCTGCTTCAAGTCAAACAGTGCAGGCACCGGGACCGCGGCTTTCATCAAAGGCTCGGCTGCTTCGAAGGTGCTGTTGATCAGGGGCTGGGTCTTGAACAGCAGGGTCGGATCATCTGTGGCTTTCTCCATGTATTCCAGCCACGCACGATTATGCGCGAGATAGGCGCGCTGGGCCTTCTTGATATCGCCATGCCAAGGCAGAACGGTCACCGCCGCTACCTCTTCACCAGCGGCGCCGATGGCGAAGGTGCCGGCATAGGCAGCCTCTGAAAGCGCATCAGAGGCTTTCTCCTCCTCAGCTGGTGCCAGCTTTCCATTGGCCCCGTACTGCTTGATGATCGCCTGGATCTGCTCGTCGGTCCACTCCATAGCTGATTCAGAGTCCTCGACTGCGCCTACGAGAGCCTTCATCTCAAGATTGCGCGAGGTCCAATCCCCAACGATCAAGCCAAATCCGAGCAAGGTCGTCAGAAAGACTGCGAATCCGAGCAGGGGAGGCAGCCAGCGGGAGAGCTTCACCGCCTCATCATCCCTCATGGCTGGCCTTGGACGAGTACTCACATACCGACTAACGTGCGTTTCATGCTGACATCCGCAGCTGATCAGCCATATGAACTTCTGGTTGCCCGGATAGCAGAGCAGTACGCAAGCATCCCTGAGGGAACCACAGTCAGATTGGCAAAGCGGACCTCGAACCTGTTTCGTCCACGGGTCGCGATGCGCAGCCCGGGCCTGGACGTCACCTCCTTTGACGGCGTGCTGCAGATCGACCCTGACGCCCGAACTGCTGATGTGCTGGGCATGACGACCTATGAGCACTTGGTCGCCGCGACCCTGCCCTTGGGGCTGATGCCGATGTGTGTTCCACAGCTCCGCACGATCACCCTCGGCGGCGCAGTCACGGGGCTGGGCATCGAAGCTGCAAGTTTCCGGCACGGCAGCCCGCACGAGTCCGTGATTGAGATGGACATTCTCACCGGCACCGGTGAGGTGCTCACCGTCAGCGGATCAGCTGATGATCCTCACCGCGATCTGTTCTTCGGCTTTCCCAATTCCTACGGCTCCCTTGGCTACGCGCTACGCCTGCGGATCGAGCTCGAACCCGCGCTTGCATATGTTCACCTTCGCCATCTGCCTTTTGCCTCGGCCGAGCAGTTGACTGACGCAATAGTCGAGATCACTGAGTCGCACATGTTCCAAGGGTGCCGGGTTGATTTTCTGGATGGCACGGTGTTCAGCGAGCGCGAGCACTACCTGACTCTGGGAACCATGTGCAGCGAACTGCCGGCCGGCGCTCGTGTCAGCGACTACTCCGGGCAGCACATCTACTACCGGTCCATTCAGTCTCGCGAGCAGGACTACCTCACCATTCACGACTACTTGTGGCGGTGGGATACAGATTGGTTCTGGTGTTCGCGCGCCTTCGGGGCGCAACAGCCGCTGATCCGCAGACTCTGGCCGAAATCAAAATTGCGCAGCGATGTCTACTGGAAATTCATTGCTCTCGATCATCGCTACGACATAGCCGGCACACTCAATCGCCTGCGGGGTAAGGCGCAGCGCGAGGCAGTCGTGCAAGACATTGAGGTGCCGATCAATCGACTTCAGGAATTTCTAGAGTTCTTCCATGAAGTAGTCGGCATCAGCCCCATCTGGATCTGCCCGCTGAAGCAACGCGACCCAAAAGCCGTTTGGCCGCTGTACGAATTCGAGGCGGACACCACGTACGTGAACGTCGGCTTCTGGTCCAGCGTGCCTGTTGAGCCAGGTGTTGATCCAAAATCGGGATTGCGCAATCGCCAAATCGAAGCCAAGGTGACTGAACTGGGAGGCCGGAAGTCTCTTTATTCGACCGCGTTCTACGATCGGTCCACGTTTTGGACGATCTACGGGGGGACACAGTACCCAGCGCTTAAGGCACGGTACGACCCTGCAGGACGACTGCTCGGACTGTACGAAAAGGTGGTGGAACAGCGATGACACTCTCTCAAGTCTTTGCCACGATCGTGCCGGAGGAACGCGGGGTTGCGTTCCGGGCCTTTGATGGATCAACTGCGGGACCACCCGACGCAGAGGTCACCCTCGAACTGCGAAGTCCTCGCGGCGCGCAATACATCGCCACGGAAAGGTCCCAACTAGGCCTGGCACGCGCTTATGTCAGCGGCGATCTGGAGATCATCGGTGATACCTACAAAGCCCTGTCAAGGCTGTACCCCCTCGACACTTCGCATCTTGGAGTGAAGGAGAAGGCGCGCCTGGCCAAGGAACTCCTGCCCTACGTGCTCTCTCGGCCGTCACCTCCGCCGCAGGAGCGCAAACTTTCAGGCAGACGTCACTCAAAGCACCGTGATGCGGACGCCATCCATCACCACTATGACGTCTCGAACACGTTCTACAGCTGGGTACTGGGTCCATCCATGGCCTACACGTGCGCGGTCTTCCCGAATGAACAGACAAGCCTTGAGCACGCGCAGGAGACCAAATTCGACCTGGTCTGCCGCAAGCTCGGGCTACAGCCGGGCATGCGTCTGCTCGACGTGGGTTGCGGGTGGGGTGGAATGCTCCTTCACGCCGTGAAGCACTACGGCGTGAAGGCCATCGGCGTAACCCTGTCAAAGCAGCAGGCTGATTGGGGGCAGCGGGCCATCATCGATGCCGGGCTCGGCCAATCGGCCGAGATTCGATTCAGCGACTACCGCGACGTAGCCGAAACGCAATTCGATGCGATCTCATCAATTGGACTCACCGAGCACATCGGTCGAGCGAACTACCCGTCGTACTTCGCCTTCATGTTCAGCAAACTGCGTGAGGGCGGCCGCATGCTGAATCACACCATCACTCGCCCAAATGACCAAGCGCCCTCGCACCACCGCACGTCCTTCATCAATCGCTACGTCTTTCCTGATGGAGAGTTGTCAGGTCCCGGACACATCATCAGCACGATGAACAACGCCGGCTTCGAGATCCGCCACGAAGAAAACTTGCGCGAGCACTACTCGCTCACTCTCAAGCACTGGTGTGACAACCTTGAAGCACACTGGGATGAGGCGGTAGCCGAAGCTGGGCTCGGTACCGCACGCGTGTGGCGCCTGTATATGGCAGCCTCACGCCTGGGATTCGATCTGAACACGATCCAGTTGCATCAGACTCTTGGTGTGAAACTCTCACAGGGGTACCGATCAGGAGTGCCGCTGCGCATGCAGCTCGATGTCGCTTGATCAGGCTTGCAGCTGAACCAAGACGTGCTGCGCCACATCATCGTTGATCTCCGCGTACTCGCCACTGATCCCGATGTGGATGCCACCAACGGTCCGGTTCGCGACAACAGTTGCGCCCGGGGTTGCCCCAACGCGGCGCAGTTGCGCCATAGCAAAGGCATCTTCTTGGACCGGCTCGGCTAGCCGGCGCACTTTTACGCGTTGCACCTCAGGCGTGACCACCTCGCTGAGCGAGAGCAGTCCGATGGGGTCTTCAACCGCAGTTGCAGAATCCGGCGTCAGAAAGTCAAGCCCAGGGATGGGGTTTCCGTAGGGCGACTCAGTGGGGTGGCCCAGGATTTCAAGGAGACGCAACTCAACCGTCTCACTCATCACATGCTCCCAGCGGCAGGCCTCGATGTGGACGTCCTCCCAGGGGAGCCCGAGCACTGACACGAGCAGGCATTCGGCAAGCCGGTGCTTGCGCATCACGCGCACAGCAGCATCGCGGCCCTCATCGGTGAATTGCAGTTGGCGATCCGCAGTGACCACGACCAGTCCGTCACGTTCCATGCGCGCTACCGTCTGTGAAACGGTCGGTCCACTTTGATGCAGACGCTCGGTGATGCGGGCTCGCATTGGGGCGATGCCTTCTTCTTCAAGCTCAAAGATTGTGCGGAGATACATTTCGGTCGTGTCAATCAGGGCAGTCACATTGCCCCTTCCTGCTCGCCGGCATGTGTTGTAAGGCAAACCTAAGCCTATGTCAGCAGGGCAAGGTCTCCGGACACCCACGTGCGTTCTACGCTGCACAGATGCCCGCGATCATGTGGTTTCGCCGTGATCTACGTCTTCGCGACAATCCGGCATTGAATGCGGCACTGGATGCAAGTTCAGAAGGCGTGATCCCTCTTTTCGTCCTTGACCCCAAGCTGTGGGAAGCATCGGGGACCGCGCGTCAGGCCTATCTTCTGGCTTCGCTTGAATCTCTCAACACGAGCCTGGGTGGCCTCCTGCATGTGCGAAGAGGCGATCCGCAGGCAGTGATTCCAGAACTCGCCAAGTCCCTGGGCGCACCCAGCGTGCACATCGCTGAGGACTTCGGACCGTACGGACGTGTCCGCGACGTGAATGTTGAGGCTCGGCTCGGCGCGACGGCCTTGGTCCGCACTGGATCTTCATACGCCGTTTCTCCTGGGCGAGTGACGAAAGCAGATGGCTCGCCATACCGCGTCTTTACTCCCTTCCACCGCGCATGGCTCGAGCACGGTTGGCGCGGGCCAGCCCATGCGAACGGCTCGCACTTCATCTCCGCTGGCGATGGGGATCCATTGCCAGCAAGGCCCATTTTGCGCGAGGGTCTCACGCTCCCGCCCGCAGGAGAGCCTGCGGCTTGGGATCAGTGGCACCGCTTTCGGGAGCACCACTTGAGCGGCTATGCCAGCCAGCGCGATCGCGCCGATCTGTCAGCAAGCAGCGCGATGAGTCAGTACCTTCGTTGGGGAGAAATCCACCCGCGCTCCATGCTCAGCCAACTCGGGGATGGCGATGCAACGTTCCGCAAGGAATTGTGCTGGCGGGAGTTCTACGCAGATGTGCTCCTTCACTCCCCCGCTTCAGCGCACGAGTCTCTTGATTCACGCTTCGATGCCATGCCTTGGGCACACGGCCCCGACGCTGATCTGGCGTTCGAACGATGGAGCCTTGGAATGACTGGCTATCCATTTGTCGATGCAGGCATGCGCCAACTGCGTGCCGAAGCCTGGATGCACAACCGAGTGCGCATGGTGGCCGCGAGTTTCCTGGTCAAGGACCTGCACTTGCCCTGGCAGTTGGGTGCTGGATGGTTCATGAAGGAACTGCGCGACGCCGATCTGGCAAGCAATGCGCACGGTTGGCAGTGGGTGGCCGGCTGCGGTACCGACGCCGCCCCGTTCTACCGAGTGTTCAACCCGGTACTGCAGGGGCTCAAGTTCGATCCTGACGGGGATTATGTCCGTCGGTATGTGCCAGAGCTTGCCCACCTCTCTGGTCCTGCGGCCCACGAGCCCTGGAAGTTCAACGACGGGTACGCGGCTGGCTATCCGGCCCGATGCGTTGACCATGCAGCGGAGCGGCTGGTGGCATTGGAGGACTACGCAACTATTCGGCAGCCGACCAGTCACTGACACGTACGATGTGGCCCCATGCCCACCTTTTCCGTCGTCTCGATGAAGGGTGGAGTGGGCAAGACCTCCGTCACACTCGGACTGGCGAGCGCTGCCTGGGCTCGTGGTCATCGGGTGCTCGTTGTCGATCTGGACCCGCAAGCCAACGCCACAATGGGATTGCATGTCGAGAATCCACTGTTCACCATCAATGACGTGCTCGCTGACGCTCGACCTGGCATCGCGGTGGATGCGGTCACGCACTCACCGTGGGGCAAGAAGGTGCATGTGCTTGCGGCCGAACGGGCCCTTGAACACCGCAACACAGTTGAAGGGCGCCACTCCTCTCTGAGACTTCGAGCGAGTCTGGCAAGCCTTCCTCGCTCATATGACCTGGTACTGATCGATTGCCCGCCCTCACTTGGCGAACTCACTCGCAATGCCTTGAGTGCAAGTGATTGCGCGGTAATTGTCACCGAACCCGGCTTCTTTGCCTTGCGGGGAGCAGAGCAGGCAATCGAGGCTGCTGAAGTCATCCGCAGCTCAACGAACCCATTGATGCGGCCCGCTTCCATCGTCGTGAACAAAGCGCGGCCCTCAGTTGCCGAACAGCGCATGCGCATTGAAGAGCTACGTGTCTCATATGGCGATCTGGTCAGTGATCACGTCATCCCTGAGCGCAATGCGATTCAGCAAGCCGAGGCGGCCGGTATGCCCATCCATGCCTGGGATTCACCTGCCGGCACTGAACTGGCCCGCATCTTCGATTGTCTCTACGACGAACTCATGCCCGCCCTTCGCGTAACGGAGATCCAAAGATGAGCGATGCCAAGCCGGAGTTCGACTCGACCCCACGCGTAGCCCTGTCTCGTGCAAGCGATGCCGTGTGGCACCCCACCTTGCCGCGCGATGTCGGCGAGCGAGCCCCCCTGAACTCTGGAAACACTTCTGATGCCCTGCTTGGCCCCAAGGAGGACAAGCTGGTCGAACTGAGCATCGAGATCCCTAAATCCATCCGCAAAGCCCTTCGCGCAGAGGCTTTGGACCGTGGAATGAGCGTGGATGCCCTTGTCGCCATGCTGGCGCGCACCTATCTGAAGCGCTGAACCCAGCGCACCTCTGCAGTCCCTAGACTCAGCCCTGCGCCCACCACGGGCGCCTCATCCGCGGCCACCAGTGCGAGGTCGACGAGTGTGGGTCCCCGGTACTACATCAATGGAGCGATCTGTGCCCGACAACATCAAGATTCCTGCTGACCTTCTGCCTGCTGATGGCCGCTTTGGAGCGGGACCATCAAAGGTGCGAAAGGAGCAGATTGATGCTCTCTCCGATGTGTGGAAGACCTATCTGGGCACCAGCCACCGCCAGAAGACAGTGAAATCACAGGTCGGGCGACTGCGCACCGGGCTTTCAGATCTGTTCAACCTGCCCGATGGCTACGAAGTGATCCTCGGCAACGGTGGGTCCACTGCTTTCTGGGATGCGGCAGCGTTCGGACTCATCCGCGATCGAGCACAGTTCCTGTCCTTCGGTGAGTTTGGTGCCAAGTTCGCCAGCGGCGTCAAGGACGCTCCATTCCTGGGCGAGCCCACTATCCGCACATCCGAGCCCGGAGATGCTCCAAGCTTTATCGCCGAGGCTGGCGTCGATGCGTACTGCTCACCTCACAATGAGACCTCAACTGGTGTGGCCGTAACACCCGTGCGCGTCAACGGCGCAGATGCCGATGCACTGGTCATCATCGATGCCACTTCAGCTGCCGGCGGTCTGATGGTTGACCCACTGCAGTTCGATACCTACTACTTCGCTCCACAGAAGAGCTTTGGCTCAGATGGCGGCTTGTGGTTCGCCCTGATGTCACCGGCAGCGCTGGCTCGCGTTGCTGAGATCAAGGCCACTGATCGCTGGATCGCGCCGTTCCTTGACCTGCAGACCGCAATCGACAATTCGGTTCAGGATCAGACATACAACACACCCGCGCTCGCAACAATCCTGATGATGGCCGAGCAGGTCGACTGGTTCAATGGCAATGGTGGATTGAGTTGGTGCGCGGCGCGCACCTCAGAGTCCACTGGCCTGCTGTACGACTGGGCGCAGGCCAATCCCCTGGCCACGCCTTTCGTGAAGGACCCTGCAAAGCGTTCGGGCGTCGTCGCAACGATCGACATCGACGATTCGGTTGATGCAACTCTGATCACCAAGGCCTTGCGCGCCAATGGCATTGTCGACACAGAGCCCTACCGCAAACTTGGTCGCAATCAGCTCCGCATTGGCGTGTTCCCATCAGTTGAACCCGATGACGTGCGAGCACTCATCAGCTGCATTGACTTTGTGATCTCAGAGCTTTCATGACAACAGTCCCTGCACGTCCCCGTCGCGATAAGCCAACGTGGATCTGCTACCTGCAGAACGGCTTCTTTGCTTGGTTCATCTATGCCTTTGGCGCAACTCAGGCTCTGCTGCGCGATGAGCAGGGCACGACTCGCTCAATCGCGGCGCTTCACGGCACTTTCCTTGCAACCGGCAGCCTGATCGGCTCACTGCTCGCGGGCAAGGCACTCATGCATTGGGGCCGTGGCACGGTCATGCGCGTTGGTGGCATCGGTGCCATTGCCGGCATCGTGGTGTACACCTCTCCCAGTGCCAGTTTCCCGGTCACCCTTGGCGGTGCCTTCCTTGCCGCTTTGTGTGGATCCTTCTTCGTTTCGGCTCTGAACGCCTTCGTCATGGACCATCAGGGAGATGCCGGCCCCAGCGCACTCCTTGAAATGAATGCGGCCGCCGCATTCCTGGGATTGCTGGCCCCACTTGCGATCGGTATCGCCACTGCCACTGTGCTTGGCTGGCGCGCCGGCATTTGGGTCACGGTTGTAGCGCTCGTCATCGTCGAGTTCGCTCGCGGCAGGAACCTTGCGCCATATCGAACAGCTGCCCGTGAGTTGGCGCACGAGCAACGAGACAAGATGCCGCGTGAGATCTACTGGAGCCTGGTGCTGTTCATGACCTTCGTGGCCACCGAATTCACTATGACCTTCTGGAGCGCAGATCTGCTTCGCGAGCGATGCGGCTTCGAGGCGGGAGCCGCTGCGGCCTCCATCAGCGCAATCACAGGCGGGATGCTGGTGGGCCGATTGATCGGTGCTCGCCTGGCAGAGCGACATGCAGCCGATTTCCTACTACGTGGTTCGGTTGTACTTTCACTCCTGGCATTCGTCCTTGCATGGAGTTTCACTTGGTGGCCCGCAGTGCTGCTCGGCCTTGTCATCGGGGGCATCGGCATCAGCGTGCAGACGCCTTTGGGCATCGCAAGGGCCATCCAGGTCTCCAATGGATTGACCGACCGCGCCTCTGCGCTTGCTCTGGTCTTTGCAAGCATTGCGGTGGCAACCGCGCCCATCGCCCTTGGCGTGATCGCGGACCACGTCGGCGTGCATCTTGCATTCCTGATGGTGCCGGTATTCCTGGGCATTGCATTGACGATCTTGCTTGTGCGCCCGGTCACTGCTCCCCAAGCCAGCGTGCATCAACCTGTCTGAGGGATCTCAACTCGCAGCAAACGCGCATCTCGCTCGCTTGCGATCAGCAGCGCCTTGCCGTCGGCCGTCCAGGTGATGGCCTCGCCTTGGAACTGTCCGGGCAGGTCAAAGGTCACTGGCTTGCGTCCAGGTGGCAATCCCGCATACACGGTTGCGTCAAAGTAGGTGCGCAAGACGTAGCGATCACCTTGGGGCGACACTGCACCATCGGTGATGAGACCGTCCTCAACGCTCACTGCGGTGGCCTTGCTCAGCTTGCCGGGAGGGTTGGGCAGTGAGTACAGGCTTCCATGGGCGAGTTGTTTCGTGACGATCCAGACCTGCAGACTTTTCGGATCGGCAAGCAGAGCTTCAGCATTGTGCGGCCGGTCAGGATACGTCACTCGCACGGTGCGTGAATTGAGTGTCTGGGACTTCAACGCGCGGGGTTCTGGAATCCTGAGGAGCTCTACGTACGGCCACGAGTCGAGATTGTCACCCAGGTCTCCAAGCCAGATGACAGCTCTCCCCTTTGCATCCGTGCCTGTAGCTATCGCTTCATAGTCTCGGGCCCGGCTGCCGGCAATCTTCAGTGTCGCCAGGGTCTTGCACGTGCGTTCATCGACGGCGTAGATGTAGGGCCCACCAGAAGAGTCGTTGTGTACGTAGAGCACACCGGGAAAGCTCTGTGAACGCGTCATCCCGCTGATTTCGGTGAAACGATCATCCGAAAAGTTGCACTGCACTTTCCAAGTGGGAGCGGCCTGACTTGTGGCATGAGTCAATCCAGCAATTCCCAGCGCCAGTAAAACGACGCCGGAGAGTAATCGCCTCATACACTCAAAAGTGCAGCCAGCACCACAGATCCGATCAATGAGGCAAGCACAACCAGCGTGATGATGCGCCGGGCACGAGGACTCATGAGAAGACCTTAAGTCCTTTCCGATTGCCAGCCAGTAGCGTGTCCACCAGACCAGCCACTAGGACCCGGAGTAGATGCATGAGTCGCTCAAGTGCGTACCGTCCAGAACATGATTCAGTGATTTCCGCGCGCACTGCGATTCGCCTGGGAACCATTGCATGGGTGCTGGCAGCAGTCATTGGCGTCCCGATCCTGCTTGCCCGTGACTCAGGCTTGGGCTGGTGGTTGATGACGTGCGCAATTGGCATCATCAGCGGGCTGGGCGGGCTGGTCTACCTTCGAGGCAAACTCCAAACCGCCTGATGCTACGAGTGTCCGAGGTCGCCTGACTCATCTGCTGGCGCCAAGTCGACATGCTCGACAGGTGCCTCGACGAGTACCTCTGAATGTGCCCCACAGCCGAAATTCAAACTGACGACCTTGCCGTCAGCAGCGCCAAGCTCATTGGCGCAGATTCCAAAAGCCTGACCGACAATTCCACCCATCACCAGCAGGTAGCCGCATGTCCCGCATTCCAATGCAGCGTTGCGAGCCATCGCAGCTTGAGGGCCGGTGTCGCCTTCAATCCAGCGCAGGGCAGCTTCGTCTCGGCCAACTGGCGAAAGGACGCGCGCGCGACCTAGTCCCAGTTCCCATTGACCGGGGGTCAGTGGGGCCAGCGATGCCACACCTTCAAGCTCGTCTTCACCTGTGAGCGCAGCAACCAGTCGTGGATCATCTGCAGGTGTTGGCAGGATGTCGCCGACACCGAGGTCTCCGGCTTGGACCCGCTCGCTCCAAGGCACCCACGCAGGCGCGACGAGCGCTTGCTCGCCAGGCATGAGCACCACGTCATTGACCGTGGCAACCTTTGCTCGAGCCGCGCGCACCAGCACGACGGCCCAGTTCCATCCGAGATATGCCGGGTTTGTGCAGACAAACAAGTGCGTGGCGATGCGCTCTGCATCCATCTTGGATCCGATGTACTCGCCTACAAAGGCTTCGCCAACCTCGGCGACCACAGCGTCACGCGCCATCTCATTAGCGCCGATCAGCACTGGATCAGCCTTGATCGCAGTAGACGTGTTGGTAGGGGTCACGATGGGATTCTCGCGTACCAGTGCCGGACACTGCAGGGCCGGGGGCACTTAGGCTGCTCTCTGATGTGGAATGTCGACCTCGGGGTCATCCTGACGACATTCCCGGTGATCTTCCTGGCCGAATTGCCAGACAAGACCTTTGTCGCTGCTCTGGTGCTCGCCACCCGATTCCGCCATCTGTGGGTCTGGCTTGGTGTCAGCGCGGCATTCTTCATTCAATGTCTCATCGCAGTTGTTGCCGGCGGGTTCATCGCGTTGTTGCCGATCGAACCAGTACTGGGTGCAACCTCCCTGCTCTTCGCTATCGGCTCAGTCATTCTTATCCGCGGTGGTTTGAAATCCCGCGCAGCCGAAGCCGCGGTCGAATCGGCGGAGGAGTCCGAGGTGCTCGCCAAGGTTGGAAACACCCCAAGCGACTCAGCGCGCCGCGCATTCATCACGAGCTTCCTTGTGCTGTTTGCAGCCGAGTGGGGTGACCTCACTCAGATCTTCACTGCAGCGCAGGCAGCCAAGACAGGACAGCCTCTTGCAGTGTTCATCGGCTCATGGTTGGCGCTGATCACGGTCGGCGGTCTGGCGGTGGTGCTAGGCCGATGGCTTCAGCAGCGCGTACCACTGTCGAAAGTGCGCATCGCATCAGGTTGTGTTCTGCTCGGGCTGGCCCTGTGGACGGCCTACGAGCTCGTGCAAGAACTCAGGGTCGGCTAGATGTCCAGGTCGTTCGCGACAGCACGAAGCACTGCAGCCGTCTTCTGAGCAACAGCATCAGCAGGGTACTTTCCGCGCTGAAGCTGCGTGGCAACACCATCGAGCATCTTGATGACATCTTCGACGATGCCCGCGAGGTCTCCGGCTGGCTTGCGACTGCCTTTGACGACTGACGGCACCGGACCAATCAAGGTCACTGACAGCGCCTGCTTGCCGCGGCGGCCATCGACGATGCCGAACTCAACCTTGGTGCCCTGCTTCAGGGCCGTCACGCCTTCGGGCAGAGTCGACACGTGCACGAAGACATCCTCGCCGTCATCGGATGCGATGAAGCCGAAGCCCTTCTCAGTGTCGTACCACTTCACGGTTCCCGTAGGCATCCGCAAAGCCTACTCAGCACGCGGCCCAGCAGCGCTTACGGGTGAATTACTGACCCACGACGAGGTCGAGTTGCGTCAACACGGCGAGTTCGAGCTGATCCAGACTGCCGACGCCCGGAATTGGCACGTCGACATCCTTGAAGACCGCCGTACCGGTGACCCCGAGCACCAGCGACTGCTCGGTGCTGGCGAGTTCACGCAAATCAAGGACGAGATCCACCGCCACCTGGCCCGCCCTGGCCACCCCCGTCAGTTCCACAGGGTCAGCGGCAAGTTCACCCGTGCCGGCGAAGAAGAGCTGGTGCGCTCCATAGCTGACGAGAAATCCCCGAAGCGCCGCATCCAACAGGAAGTTGCCAGCACTCACCTGATCGATGCGCACGCCCAAGGAGAGTGTCAGATCCTCGGCGATCACCACGTCTGCGGAGTCGATCGGCGCCTTCAGGGTGAATGGCCGGCCCTTGACCTCGGCCTGCAGAGTCAGGACCGGATGGATCTGACCAAGGATCCAAGATCCCGCGGGGAGTGCCATGTGGTGACCCTATGCAGCGCCAGGGCAAAGCAAAGGACGGCACCCCCGAAGGGATGCCGTCCAAGTGCGAGTTGGACTAGAAGTCCATGCCACCCATGTCGCCGCCACCTGGCATTGCCGGTGCTGACTTCTCGGGCTTGTCGGCCACGACGACCTCCGTGGTCAGGAACAGACCGGCGATCGACGCTGCATTCTGCAGGGCCGAACGAGTCACCTTGGCTGGGTCGATGATGCCCATGGCGATCATGTCGACGTACTCACCAGTTGAGGCGTCCAGACCGTGGCCCGGAGTGAGTTCGCGAACCTTCTCGGCCACGACTCCACCTTCAAGGCCAGCGTTCTCAGCGATCTGCTTCAGCGGTGCGCTGATGGCCACGCGAACGATGTTCGAGCCGACCAGCTGCTCGCCGGTGAGGCCGAGTGCTTCGATCTTGCTGGCTGCTGAGGCAAGTGCCTGGATGAGCGCGACGCCGCCGCCGGGGACGATGCCCTCTTCAACTGCGGCCTTGGCGTTGCGCACTGCATCTTCGATGCGGTGCTTGCGCTCCTTGAGCTCAACTTCAGTCGCGGCGCCAACCTTGATGACTGCAACGCCGCCGGCCAGCTTGGCCAGACGCTCCTGCAGCTTCTCACGGTCGTAGTCTGAATCTGAGCCTTCGATCTCGGTGCGAATCTGGTTGACGCGACCATTGATCTGGTCCACGTCGCCGGCACCTTCAACGATTGTGGTCTCATCCTTGCTGACCTGCACCTTGCGAGCGCGGCCCAGCAGATCAAGTGTGGCGTTCTCAAGCTTCAGGCCAACCTCTTCTGAGATGACCTGACCGCCGGTGAGAATCGCAATGTCCTGCAGCATGGCCTTGCGACGATCGCCAAAGCCTGGGGCCTTGATGGCAACCGAGCGGAAGGTGCCACGGATCTTGTTCACCACCAGGGTCGACAGCGCCTCGCCATCAACATCTTCAGCGATGATGACCAGCGCCTTGCCCGACTGCATGACCTTCTCAAGCAGTGGCAGCAGATCCTTCACAGAAGAGATCTTGGAGTTCATGATGAGGATGTAGGGATCTTCGAGCTCGGCTTCCATGCGCTCTGGATCCGTCATGAAGTACGCGGAGATGTAACCCTTGTCGAAGCGCATGCCCTCGGTGAGCTCGAGCTCAAGTCCGAAGGTATTGCTCTCTTCAACAGTGATGACGCCTTCCTTGCCGACCTTGTCCATGGCCTCAGCAATGAGATTGCCAACCTCAGCATCGCCACCGGCGGAGATTGCTGCGGTGGAAGCGATCTGCTCCTTGGTCTCAACATCCTTGGCCATCAGCAGCAACTCGTCGCAGATCACTGCGACGGTCTTGTCGATGCCACGCTTGAGGCCCATGGGGTTGGATCCGGCTGCGACGTTGCGCAGGCCTTCACGAACAAGTGCCTGTGCAAGCACAGTTGCGGTGGTGGTGCCGTCGCCAGCGACGTCGTCAGTCTTCTTGGCGACCTCCTTGACGAGCTCGGCGCCGATCTTCTCGTAGGGATCCTCGAGATCGATCTCCTTGGCGATGGATACACCGTCGTTCGTGATCGTGGGGGCTCCCCACTTCTTCTCCAAAACTACGTTGCGACCCTTAGGGCCGAGCGTGACCTTGACTGCGTCTGCGAGCACGTTCATGCCGCGCTCAAGCGAGCGACGCGCCTCTTCATCAAATGCGATGATCTTTGCCATTGACCTGTTCCTCCAGGAACGTCCGTGCGGAAGTTGTCACTCTCAGGTGTCGAGTGCTAAGTCATTTTTAGCACTCTGCCTAGGAGAGTGCAAATGGAATCTGTGGCCCAAGCCCCCCGCCGACCGGGCTCTAGGAGCGTGCGGCGATGGCCGCAACCACCTTCGCCTGAGCGTCCGTGAAGGCAGGAACAGGTGCTGTGGCAGCGCCGCCCTTCGTCGTCACCTGCCACGCCGTGCCCAGTGGCCCCCACACATCCTGCATCTGCGGCACATTTGGAATAGCTACCCCCGAGGTGCCAGCCGAGCCGAAGGCTCGCAATCGCAGATCAGTGATACCCGAGGCGGCCTTGCGGTTGGCAGGCATCCGTCGGGCTGCGGTGGCAAATGCCGCCTGCACGCCGGCCCGGGCAATGCCCTCGGTCAGGAATCGGTCGGCCTCCTTGCGCATCTGGTGGCCTTGAGCGAAGACGGTGACCATGAAGCCCTTCATGCCCAGCAGTGGCGACGTGGCCTTGGTCTGCACCATGCTCGGAACTGCGGTGATGCGGTAGCCAAAGGGAAGCGCGACCACTGAGTTCAGATCCCATGGACCAGTGATCCAAAACGGCGCCTTGCCCGCGGCGAAGACATCCTTGGCCGCCGCGGTGGTCATCGACGAGTCGATCACGCGATCGGCATTCCACTGCTTGATCTGGCCAGAGTTCCCCAAGAATGTCGGATTGGCGACGCCGACGTCGCTTGGATTCACGTTGCCTTTTGCATCAACACCAAGTGCGTATCCACCGAGCCCGCTGAAGAAGGGGTACATGTTGTAGGCATTGCCGGCATCACCTTGCCCCACAGCCACACCCGCGGTTGCCTTGCCAGTGGCAAGCAAGCGCTTGGCAACTGCGGTGAGCTTGGCAAAGGTCTTTGGCTGCTTGGGTACCAGCGCAGTATTGGTCACCATCGCCAGATTCTCGAATTGAATTGGGATGCCATAGGTGCGCGAGTTGTAGCGGAAACCGTTGAGAACATTGGCCGGAAACAGGCTCGCCACGGCCTTGCCAGGAGTCAATCGCCGCACCAGTTTTGCCTGCACGAGAGCGCCCGTTGAGGTGTGCTCCGCAGCGATGACGTCCGGGCCATCTTCAGGCTTGACCGACTTCAGCTGCTCCTCGATCGCGGCCAGGCTTTCCTTGACAACCACGTTGAGCTTGGTGCCTTTGAAACCGTCAGGGAATTGAGCCTTGATCACGTCTGCGCGAAGTTGATCAGCCCAGATCACCAGCTGACCGTCAGCAGCGCTCGAGGGCGCCATCGGCAATGCGACGAGCAACCCGAACACGAAGGTGCCTGCCAGTGCAGCAGTGGTCAGACGGCGCATGGCTGTACTCGCGGTCAGCGAGATTCAAGCTCCATGCCAAGCCGGCGCGCAGAGCGGGCCTTCTGGCGAGATGAGCGCATGCGTCGCAGCCTCTTCACGAGCATGGGATCAAGCTCAAGAGCGGCTGGCAGGTCGATCAGACCATTGAGCAGTTGGTAATAGCGCGTGGCGCTCATATCGAAGAGTTCTCGGATTGCCTGCTCCTTTGCGCCGGCGAACTTCCACCATTGGCGCTCAAATTCAAGGATGGCGCGGTCACGATCAGTCAGCTCGTGGACCACAGGCTGACCATAAGCCTGACGAGCTGTATCCATGCCGAGTCCCTTCGATTACGAGCAGTGCCACCATCGTAGATGGTAAATCCCATGGATGTCATTTAGGGCACGCAAGCTCCATCAAAGGGGGTTGTTGCGTACAAATTGAGGTCTGATGGCAGTCATCCACCTAGGCGGGAGGCGCTGTGGTGGGTGTGCCACGATCTCGGATCCGGATCAGCACCCAGCTGAAGGCATAGCCCAGCCCGTTTGTTCCCCAATGCAGACCCATTGGTGCAAGCACACTGCCTGACACGAGTCTCAAGGCGATGAAGATCACTGCAGAGACCCCTGTGCTCAGCACGCTGAACACGACTGCAAGCACATTGCCGCGACGCCCTTCGCCAACGACGGAGCCAAGTGCTGGGTTCTGTTCGTGCGTTCCTATCGAAGGCAGAATGTGCCACAGGCCAAAGGCGATGCACGACAGTACGACTGCCCAAATCAGACCAAACCTTCGTGCCAGCATTGCAAAGAGAACCGAGCGGAACGCAATTTCTTCCAGCAGAACCGTGCCAAGAGGTACTTGAACAAGGGCCTGAAACAGCACGCCTGTTGCACTGAGATCCGACATGCGTTCGTCGTGAAATGCAGTGCGTGTGCGTCGGATCAAGGAACCAATGAAGTAAATCAAGGCAATCACCAGAATGCACAGGCCACCCCAGAAGAAGCCACTCAAGAGATAGTTGCGGCCAAGCCCCATGTCAGTCCACGAACAACCGTCAAGCAGCCCGATCGCAATCAGCACCACCGAACAGCCGAATGCCCAAAGCAGATAGTGCGTTTGCGGGGCAACCCGGTTGTTGATGATGTTGAGCACCACCAGCAAGGCCAGTACGACAATCAAAGGCCAAACAGCCAAGCCTGGAACTTGTTCAGGCACGACCCAATTGATCATGAACGCTCCAGTTGATGCACGCGGTTCTCCCGCTCACCGGAGTCTAGATTCCGCGAGTCTTGCGCTGCGCCGTAGGAGCAGCGCTGCGCTTGCTCGAGGTACCTGACTTGTGCGGGCGTCCTGTGCTTGCAACTGGGCGCGAAGAGTGACGAGGCTTATCAGCGCGGCGATCCGTGCGAGGCGCAGCCGCCTGCTTGGGTCGATCATCACGGTAACGATCCGTGCGAGGCGCAGCCGCCTGCTTGGGACGATCGTCACGGTAACGATCCGTGCGAGGCGCAGCCGCCTGCTTGGGACGATCGTCACGGTAACGATCGGTACGAGGCGCACGATCATCACGAGCCGGACGATCATCACGGTAACGATCGGTACGAGGCGCACGATCATCACGAGCCGGACGATCATCACGGTAACGATCGGTACGAGGCGCACGATCATCACGAGCCGGACGATCATCGAAGCGACGTGGCTTGTCACCGTAACGTGGCTTGTCGGAGCGACCACCCTGAGAACCCCAGCGTGATCCCGACTTTGAGCGAGCAGGTGCTTCGCGTGGTGGGAACCAAGGAGTGCCTGATGGCTCGCGGGCTCCGGTGATCTCAACCAAATGTGCATCGAGCGGACGGACACGCTTCACGACCGGATCCACACCTGCGCGGCTGGTCAGCGAGGAGATGGTGCGCTGCTGCTTTGGTGCGGCCAAGGTCACAACTGTGCCCGACTCCCCTGCGCGAGCCGTGCGGCCAGCGCGGTGCAGGTAGTCCTTTGGGTCGCGGGGTGCGTCCACGTGGACAACCAATGAGATGCCATCAACGTGAATGCCTCGCGCAGCAACGTCGGTTGCTACAAGTGCGGGAGTTACACCATTGCGGAAGGCTTCCAGGGTGCGCGTACGAACGGCTTGAGTCTTGCCACCGTGCAATGCGCCAGTTGCGATGCCCTGAGATGTCATATGTGCAGCGAGTCGATCGACACCAGCCTGAGTGCGCACGAAGAAGATCGTGCGTCCTTCGCGGGCACCGATCTGGGCAGCGATCAGTTCCTTGTCCATCGGGTGGACGAGCATGACGTGGTGATCCATGGTCTCAACAGATGCTGACGCTGGAGCCAGTGAATGTGTCACCGGATTGTTCATGTAGGCCTTGCGAATGACATCAACGTCGCCATCAAGGGTTGCGCTGAACAGCAGGCGCTGACTTCCTGGCTTGGTGAGGTCAAGGATCTCGCGGACGATCGGCATGAAGCCCATGTCCGACATCTGGTCGGCCTCATCGAGCACGGTGATTTCAACGCAGCTGAGATCAACGGATCCGCGCTCGGCAAGATCCATCAAGCGACCTGGCGTTGCGATCAGCATGTGCACGCCGCGATCAAGGGCTTCGAGCTGCTTGTTGTACGGCATACCGCCAGCAATGAGGCGCTGACGCAATCCGCCTGCTTCAGCGATTGGGCGCAGGGTGTCGCTGACCTGCATCGCGAGCTCACGAGTGGGCACCAGGATCAAGCTCAGTGGCTGACGCGGCTTGGCGGTGGTGCCGATCAGGCGGGTGAGCGCGGCAAGACCAAAGGCCAAGGTCTTGCCTGAGCCGGTCTGGGCGCGAGCAAGTACGTCGCGACGGGCGATGGCGTCAGGGATCGTGGCGATCTGGATTGCGAAGGGCTCAAGAATCCCCTGACGACCAAGGGCCTCCGCAAACTGCGGGGCTACACCAAGATCGGTGAACGAGGGGCTTTCGGACAAGGATGAAGACGGCACAGCAACACAACTCTCATTCGAGACGAATTCGCGTGTCTCGAATGGCGACAGCTGGTCGCGTAGGTATCAAGACTCGCACGTGAGCTAAAGAGCTCCCAGTCATCGGCTGATGACCCCGTTACGGTACGGGACTTCGTGCATTTCGCGAAATCGCCTCACAAAAAGGTGAATCCCCCACCAGCCGCTGCAGCCGGTGGGGGATTCGTTGAAGCTGTTTACTGCTCGGCTGCCATGAGCTCGATCTTGACGAAGCCATTGCCGGTGCCCTTGCCAACGGTGACCTTCTGAGGTGCAGTCTTGCCAACGGTGACACTGGCAACCTTCGATGCGTCAACCTTCACGACGCCACTCAGGGTGCAGGTGAAGAAGCCGGCAAAGTCGCCGCCAACGTAGCTGAGGCTGACCTTGGTGATCTTGCCAACACCGACAGGCTTGCCGGCCTTGTCCTTGAGCACGATCGGGGTCTTGAGGGTGGCGCCTGCTGCGGGGCCATCTTCGGTGACGCAAGCGGTCTTTGATGCAGGAATTCCGTCACTGGCGAGCAGTGAGGAGTCGACGAGCTTCACCTGGACGGTGACGTTCGATGTTGCAGCCTGAGCAGGTGCGGCAATAAGGGCCGTGCCTGCGATCAGTCCGGCTGCGGTGATGCCGAGAACACTCTTCTTCATGATTCCTCCGGTTGTTGGCATGCGACGAGGGAGCCGCTAGCCGTTGTACTTACGCCTTGTCGCGCGAATATATACACGATACCGATCAGGTGGGAAGTGTTCATAGACAAATTCCCGGAATATGCCAAATCGTGATCTTCTCAGCCAGACCGCGAAATCCTGTGTGAAGCCGCCCATCCTTGCCCTCTGCGGCTAGGGGCGGAGTGGGGGCAATATCGGCCGCGAATGCGCCTCCTACACTTGACGCCGCGCCTCTGTACCGCAGGAGTCGCGCCCCTGTAGCTCAGTGGTAGAGCAACCGCCTTGTAAGCGGTAGGTCGTCAGTTCAATCCTGACCGGGGGCCCCATTGCACTGTTCCTGCTGCTCAGGTCAGGCACGCAGCTGTGAACAAGACCTCCGGCACCTGAGCATCACTTGGATATGCGACTGGCTCTGTGTTGAAGTTGATCGTCCCGCAGACATCAGCAGCCTGTTTCGGGATCCAGAACTGGCCCTCCTGCTCGAAAATGTACGAGGTCGGAGCACCCTGCTGGCCATCGCCGATCAGTGCGTTGACTGTCGCCCAGCCATCGGCACACATCAAGTCACTGAAGTCCATCAATTGGGTGTCGCTATTGAGTTCGGCTCGCAGGGTGGGCTCGATTGCTGCCTGAGTGCATTCGGTCATTCCGCCAATAACTGAGCTTGAGGGCGAGGGACTGGTCGTGGCGTCGGCGCTTGTCTGGCTACTGGAACAACCCGCCAGACCAAGGCCGAGGATCAGACCGGTGCCTGAGACGAGTGCTGCGAACTTCAGATGCATCGGATTCCTTCGCTCGATTGCCGAGGACACGGCCAGTGGTGACTGTAGCCAGAGATGTCGCTCTCAAGCAGCAACATGACCTATCGCGCGCTGCTCACCGCATGCAAGGCGATGCCCGCGGCAACCGAGGCATTCAACGATTCATTGCCGGTGGTCATCTCGATGCGAACCTTCCAGTCGCAGGTCTCGGCGACAAGGCGCGACAGGCCTTTGCCCTCGGATCCGATGACAATGACAACGGGCTCGGACAGCACGCGCACGGGCAATTCTGCCAGGGTGTGCTCGGCATCAGCTGCCAGGCCCACGACCGTGAATCCGCCCTCCTGCAAGGACTTCAAGGCACGCGTCAGGTTGGTGACCTGCGCCACTGGCACTCGAGAGAGTGCACCAGCCGAAGACTTCCAGGCTCCCGCATTCACCCCGGCTGAGCGACGCGCTGGCACCACGATGCCACCTGAACCGAACGCCGCCGCAGAACGCGCGATGGCCCCAAGGTTGCGGGTATCCGTCACGCCGTCCAAGGCAACAAGCAGCGAGCTGTCAATGAGTTCTTCGAGGTTGGCGTATTCATACGCCGGAACGGTCAGCACCATTCCCTGGTGCACGCCGCCATCAGTCATGCGATCCAGTTCGAGCTTGGTGACCTCCAGAATGGGGATGTTGGCTGCAAGCGCGCGACGAAGCGACTCACGCCAGCGGTCATCGGCCTCAACTCGTGTCTGCATGTACAGGCACTTGCCCGGAACTGAGGCTCGCAGGCCTTCGACAACGGAGTTGCGTCCCATCAGCATGCTTGCGTCTTCGCGCTTAGCGGGGCGTCGTGAACTTGTGCGTGGGGCGCGTTCATCTGTGCGCTCCGCAGCACGTTGACGCTTGGCGGCCGCGTGGTACGGACGCTCGATGGCCTTGGGTGTTGGTCCCTTGCCCTTCAACTGCTTGCGACGCTGGCCGCCAGAGCCGACGCTCGCACCCTTCTTGCTTCCAGGGGTGCGCATTGCCCCGCGACGCTGTGAGTTGCCAGCCATGATGTGTTGCCCCTTGCTATAGATGTGTGCAAAAAGTCTTGTATGTACAGGGTGTACTAGTGCTCAAGGCTCCAGCGAGCACCTTGAGCAGTGTCCTCTATATGAACGCCCAGGGAATCCAGGCCATCGCGAATCGCGTCGGCCGCCGCAAAATCCTTGCGCGCTCGAGCCTCCTGCCGCTGCTTAAGCAGGGCCGCAATCAACCCGTCGATGACACTGGTCAACTCCGTCGCACCGGACTGTCCAGGCCAGGTGTTCGGATTCAGACCAAGAACGTCAAGCATTCCAAGGACATGCGCCTGCGACTGCGCAACGCCTGCTCGGTCCCCCGCCGCAATAGCCGCATTGCCGACACGGACCGTGTCATGCAGCACCGCGCAGCCTTGAGCCACGGAAAGATCGTCATCCATTGCGTTGTCGAACTCAATTGGACGCGTCGGTTCAAGAGCACGGCCTTCCTCGCCTAGGAGTTCGGTCGAACGGGCAAGGAAGCCTTCGATTCTCTTGAAGGCTTGACCGGCTTCCTGCACCGAGGCATCCGAGTACTCCAGCATCGAGCGGTAGTGGACCGAGGCAAGGTAATAGCGCAATTCAATGGGTCGCACTCGCTTGACGACTTCAGAGACCAACAAGGAGTTGCCCAATGACTTGCTCATCTTCTCGCCGGCAGTGGTAACCCAGGCGTTGTGCAACCAGTAGTTGGCAAATGCATCGCCCGCAGCCTGCGACTGAGCAATCTCATTCTCGTGATGCGGGAAGATCAGATCCAGTCCACCGGCATGAATATCAAAGTGCGGGCCAAGATATTTGCCCGCCATCGCTGAACACTCGATGTGCCAGCCCGGTCGGCCTTCACCCCAGGGTGTTGGCCAGGCCGGTTCCCCCTGCTTGGCGGCTTTCCACATCGCGAAGTCACGGGCATCGCGTTTGCCCATGGCTTGGGAATCTGTCGATGCAACCATCTCGTCGGGCCGCTGTCCGCTCAGCTGGCCGTATGAGGGAAAGGACTGAATGTCGAAGTAGACATCGCCGTTGAGCTCGTAGGCGTGCCCGGACTCAATGAGTCGCTGCATCAGGCTCACCATTTCAGTGATGTGGCCAGTGGCACGTGGTTCGTAGGACGGGGGCAGGCAGCCAAGGACGGCATAGGCGTCGGCGAAAGCGCGCTCGTTGACCATCGCGATCGACCAATACGGAACGCCGGCGGACTTGCCGTTGTTGATGATCTTGTCATCGATGTCGGTGACATTGCGCACGAAAGTGACGTCGAATCCGCGAGCCATCAACCAACGTCGAAGGACGTCGAAAGCAACACCGCTGCGGATGTGGCCCACATGTGGCGGTGCCTGCACTGTGGCACCACAGAGGTAGATGCCAGCCTTGTTGGGCTCGAGGGGCACAAATTCGCGCATTGAGCGCGTAGCTGTGTCATGAAATTGGATAGCCACGAGCGCAGATTACCTATCGAGCGCGACTGGTACTTGCAACACAAGGGCAACGGCAATTGCGGCAACGCCCTCGCCGCGACCTGTCAGCCCAAGCCCATCCGTGGTGGTGCCAGACACGCTGATCGGCGCACCGACTGCGGCCGACAGGACCGCCTCTGCCTCTTGGCGTCGTGAACTCAAGCGCGGCCGGTTTCCGATGACCTGAACCGAGGCGTTGGCGATCACGCTGCCGCTTGCCCGTACAAGCACCGCAACGTGCTCAAGCATTGCCGCCCCTGTTGCTCCGCTCCATTTCGGATCGTCCGTGCCAAAGACAGAACCAAGATCGCCAAGTCCGCCAGCTGACAGCAGGGCATCGCACAATGCGTGGGCAGCGACATCGGCGTCGGAATGCCCTGCAAGACCGATGTCGTCGGGCCACAGCAGTCCCGCAATCCACATGGGTCGACCTTCTTCAAAAGCATGGACGTCGACTCCCATGCCAACACGCGGCAGTAGCGGCGCGGCGCTATCCGATGGCACGTGCCGCCCTTCGTTTGGCGAGCACGGCTTCAGCCAGCACCAGATCAATTGGCCGAGTGACCTTGAATGCCTCTTCGTGTCCTGGGATGACATGCACAGTGACGCCCTGTCGCTCAACCAAGGACGCATCGTCAGTTGCCGCATCGTCATCGGCGTTTGCATGGGCCGATTGCAGGACCGAACGAACGAATCCTTGCGGAGTTTGAACCGCACGAAGTGAACTGCGGTCAGGGGTGCCCACGACATCCTGCTGGGCATTGACCGTCTTGATGGTGTCGGTCACCGGCAGGGCCGGAATAACTGCGTCGCGCCCGCGACGCACTTCAGCCACAACCGCACTCACCATCTCACTTGGCACAAGAGGGCGGGCTGCGTCATGCACGAGGACGACATCTATATCTGCAGGCAAAGAGAGCAGGGCTCGGGCAACAGAGTCCTGTCGGGTGGCTCCGCCAGTGACCACGATCACCTCAGCGGTGCCCGGCTGACCGGCAAGCAACGAGCGCACTTCATCGACTTCAGATTCTGGAGCAGCTACCACGACAAGGTCCACAGCGCGCGAGGCCGCTAGGGCATGGACAGCATGAACCAGCATCGGCGTGCCACCAATGAGACGCAAGGCCTTGGGAACCCCGGCGCCCAGACGCTCACCGCGGCCGGCAGCAGGCACCAGGGCGGCAGTGCGCCCCAGAACAGCCACGTCTAGGAGGCGAGGACCCCATCGAGGATGGCCTCAGCCTTCACCTCGTTGGTCTTCTCCGCTAGGGCCAACTCACTGACCAGAATCTGGCGTGCCTTGGCAAGCATGCGCTTCTCACCGGCTGAGAGCCCACGCTCACGCTCACGCCGCCAAAGATCGCGCACGACTTCGGCCACCTTGATGACGTCGCCAGAAGCAAGCTTCTCCAGATTTGCCTTGTACCGGCGCGACCAGTTGGTGGGCTCCTCGGTGTAGGGCTGGCGCAGGACGTTGAAAACGCGATCCAGACCCTCTTGATTGACTACGTCACGAACGCCTACGAGATCAACGTTGTCGGAGGGCACGCGGACCGTGAGGTCACCCTGTGCCACACGCAGAACGAGATATTCCCGATTCTCACCTTTGACGGTTCGAATCTCCATGGCTTCGATTACTGCAGCCCCATGATGTGGGTAGACGACAGTGTCGCCGACATTGAAAGCCATTGAGTTAAACCCCTTTCGAGACCGCTAAGACTACCACGCGAAGACAGCCGGAATTATGGTCGCTACCCTGCATCCTGTGACGAACACCGCCATGCGCCACCGCCCCCTTGTCCGCCGCAGCACCATCGCCCTCAGCATCCTGGCGATAGCCGCTGTGCCAGCCCTCAGCGGCTGCTTCAATGGCATGGACGCCACCACGACGATGCAGGCCACCATGAATACGGGCAACGGCACCCAGACTCAAATTGGCGACATCAAAATCGTGAATGCCACTGTCGTGACGGGTGAGCCCGGTGCTGAGGCCATGCTCATCGGCACCTTCGTCAATGTTGGTCTCACGCCCGATGCGATCAACAGCATCGAGGTTGCCGGCAAGCCAGTGACGCCAGTGCCGGCTTTCGACGAACTCACTGCGGGTTCCAGCGTGAGCTTCGGCTATGTCGATGCCCCGATCAAGGTGCCGGTGGCTGGCCTGACTGCTGGGGTCAGCACGTATGTGCCTGTGAGTTTCAAGTTTCAAAATGCTGGCAACACCACGATCCAGGTGCTCACCGTGCCCGCAGTTGGCCAGTACGCCGGGATCGTTCCACTTGCCGCGCCTCCCGAGGCCGCTCCAGATGCTTCACTGACCGAAGAGTTGCACTAGCCCTCGAACTTGTAGCCAAGTCCTCGCACAGTCAGCAAGTGCATCGGGTGGGCTGGATCAACCTCAATCTTTGATCGCAGCCGCTTCACGTGCACGTCCAAAGTCTTGGTATCGCCGACGTAGTCGGCACCCCAGATGCGATCGATCAACTGTGTTCGCGTGAGCACGCGACCGGCGTTGCGCACTAGGAATTCCAACAGGTCGAACTCCTTGAGCGGCATTGCGACCGTGGTTCCGCGCACCGTGACGATGTGGCGATCCACATCGATGCGAATCGGGCCCTCCTCAATGACAGAAGGCAACAGGTCATCAACGTCACCATGGCGACGCAGCACAGCACGGACTCTGGCCAGCAACTCCCGTGATGAGAAAGGCTTGGTGATGTAGTCGTCTGCACCCAACTCAAGGCCAACGACCTTGTCGACCTCACCATCCTTGGCCGTCAGCATGATGATGGGGACCGCAGATTTTTGTCGAATGTGCTTGCACACCTCAGTTCCCGAAATACCAGGGAGCATGAGGTCCAGCAGGAGCAAGTCCGCACCATTACGATCGAAGAGCTCGAGTGCCTTGTGGCCGTCGCCGGCAACTTCGACCTCGTATCCCTCACGTTTGAGCATGAAGGACAACGCTTCGGAGAAGGACTCTTCGTCCTCGACTATCAGGACTTTGGTCATGAGTCCGTGGCTCCATCCGCCGTCGGCAATTCAACAATATTGAGTCCATAGAACTCCGCTTCAGTTTCAAGGCGGTACATCGGAAGGCGGAGGGTGAAGGTCGAACCGACGCCGACTTCAGACCAGACAGTGCATTCGCCACCATGGTTCTGACATACATGCTTGACGATCGCCAAGCCCAGGCCTGTTCCACCAGTGACTCGAGAACGTGCTGGATCCACGCGATAGAAGCGCTCAAAGATCCGGTCAAGATCATTGGCTGGTATCCCAATGCCTTGATCCTTGATCATGACTTCGACAATCGAATCGACCTGACGCGCATTGATCGCCACGCTGGTGCCATCGGAGGAATAAGCAATCGCATTGACGAGCAGGTTGCGCACTGCTGTCTGCAGTTGGCCAATGTCGGCGTAGACCAAGGCATCTGAATCCGGACCAATCACCAGGTCGATCTCGCGATCGGACGCAAGGGTGCGGACGTCTTCGATGGCGCGCTTGACCAGCTCATCTACATCGACGACTTCAGAATGCAGGAGCGGGTCATCGCCCTGCAGACGAGAAAGGTCGATGACGTCCTGCACGAGATGTCCAAGCCGAGTTGCTTCCAATTGCATCCGCTCAGCGAAATGGCGCACCTGGACGGGATCTTCGCTTGCCGATTGAACAGCCTCGGCGAGGATGGCCAATGCCCCAACCGGGGTCTTCAATTCGTGGCTGATGTTGGCGACGAAATCGCGGCGAACCGCGTCAACGCGACGCTCCTCAGCAAGGTCGTCAATAAGAACCAGGATGCCGCCAGTACCAAGATCAGCAACACGTACGCGCAGTTCGAGCAGTTCGCGGCCCAAGGGGGGGCGACGAACGCGCATCTCCTGCTCCCGCGGTTCACCGTCTGCAGCCACCTTGGCGACAAGCCGCGCGATATCGCTGATCGTGATGGCATTGCGATTGACCAGGCCCAGGGCAACGCTTCGCGCGCTGGCTCGCAGGATGTCGCCCTGCGCGTCCACCACAATCGAAGCCGAGGGCAACACCGCCAGGATTCGGGCTACCTCGTCGGGGATCTCGCGAGTATCAAGAGGCATCCCATTTGCATCCACGGGACGGACAAGACGGCGAGCCACATTCGAAGGATAGGGACGGGCTCCGCTAGGGAGAAATCTCCAACACGAGAATGGTGAAGCATTTGCCCAGGGTTCACTCTGCCGGCGAGGCGTTCATTCGCCAGTCAATTCCCGTTCACCCTTTGGTCATAGAAGCCGGGCAAACTCCACCTATGGGTGCGTATGCTCCAACGCGAAGGGGGGCACACCAGCCCATGGCATATGCAAGTGACATCGAGGCCGTCAACGCGGAGCTCGTAGAGGTTGCCACGCTCGTGGGTCTGGCGATGTTCAGCGCTACCCGAGCCCTCCTGAATTCCGACAACGATCTGGCCCAATCAGTGATTGCCCAGGACGAGCGAATCGACATTCTCACCGCAGATATCGAAGAACGCTGCGTGGATCTGATCTCAGCTCAGCAGCCGACTGCCCGTGACCTGCGCATCCTTATCGGCTCCCTGCGCATCGCTGCCTCACTGGAGCGGATGGGCGATTTGGCCTCGCACGTGGCCAAACAGGCGCGTATGCGCTTTCCCAACCCCGTCGTTCCCGAGGATCTGCGCGGCACTTTCGAGGAAATGGGAGCTCTAGCGCAGGCGATCGTGACCAAGACCGGTCAGGTCATAGCCACCAAGGATCTTTCACTGGCTGCTGATATTGCCGCTCATGACGAGGAAGTCGACCGACTGCATCGTGAATTGTTCCGCGTTGTGCTCTCTCCTTCTTGGTCAAGTGGCATTGAGGCGGCGATCGACATCACACTGCTGTCTCGCTACTACGAGCGCTATGCAGACCACGCGGTTTCGGTCACTCGCCGCCTGATCACGATCGTCACCGGTGAGCCATATGTCGGCGTCTCCCTCACGCAATAGCCCACCATCAGGTCTCGCCATACCGTTTGTCAGGTGTAAGCGTTTGTGTCAGGCTGCCCTTCGAACTTACGCAGGGAGCGACGAATGACAGTGCGGCAGTTGCGGGCTTCCACCCGCTTGCCAAAGAGAGTGGCGCTCCTTTCGATTCACACCTCTCCCCTTGATCAACCAGGTACTGGCGATGCAGGCGGCATGAATGTGTACGTCATGGAGACTGCCAAGCAACTGGCCACCGCCGGAGTCGCCGTGGAGATCTTCACCCGCGCGACAGCTTCCGATCTGGATCCGGTTGTCGAATTTGCGCCAGGAATTCTGGTGCGCAACGTCACCGCAGGTCCCTTTGAGGGTCTGCGCAAGGAAGATCTGCCCGGCCAGCTCTGTGCCGTGACTTCTGGCGTGCTGCGGGCCGAAGCGGCCCGGCCCGAGGGCTGGTTTGACCTCATTCACTCGCATTACTGGCTCTCGGGCCAGGTTGGCTGGCTGGCATCGGAACGGTGGAATGTGCCACTCGTGCACTCGATGCACACCATGGCCAAGGTCAAGAATGCTGACCTCGCGGACGGAGACCTGCCCGAACCGGCGGGCCGTCTCATCGGTGAGGAGCAGGTTGTCAGCGCCGCGACGCGCCTGATTGCCAATACCAATGACGAGGCGCGTCAACTGATCGACTTGTACGGCGCCGATCCTGCAAGGGTGGATGTTGTGCACCCCGGGGTAGATCTCGAACTGTTCAAGCCAGGTGATCAAGCACAGTCCCGCGCATTGCTTGGCCTCCAACCCGATGCCAAAGTGCTGCTCTTTGTCGGGCGCATTCAGCCGCTCAAGGCGCCTGATGTCCTGCTGCGAGCCGCAGCCGCGATGCTTGAGCGCGAACCTTCACTGCGTGCTCGCCTTGTCATCGTCATTGCCGGAGGCCCTTCAGGCACAGGCCTGGACCATCCGACTGGTCTTGCCGATCTCGCCGAAGAACTCGACATCGTGGATCTTGTGCGTTTTGAGCCACCAACTGACCGGGCCACGCTTGCTCATTGGTATCGCGCTGCGGATCTCACGGTCGTACCGTCCTACTCGGAATCCTTTGGTCTTGTGGCTATCGAATCTCAAGCGTGCGGCACACCAGTCGTTGCGGCGGCAGTCGGTGGTCTTCGCACCTCGGTCTCTGATGGATCCAGCGGAGTGCTCATCACTGGTCACAACGCAGACGAGTACGCGCGAGTTCTGGCCGACCTGCTCGACAATCCTGCCCATCTGCGGCAACTGCGAACGGGCAGTCGAATACACGCTGCACGATTTGGCTGGGCATCCACCGCGAGTGGGCTCATCACGTCGTACACACGCGCGATGCGGGAGTTCGAGCTACAGGTAACGCGCGTCGCCCAGTGAGCACTGCGCAGCAAGTAGCGGAGACCATTCGCGCATACCTCGGCGAGAACGAGATTGAGTACGAAGAGATCGCTGGGCCAACATTTGTCATCACCCTGCCAGGCGACAAGAAACTCAAGACCAACGTTGCGCTGACTGTTGGTCAGCACTCTGTAACCGTCAGCGCCTTTGTCGCCCGGCGCCCTGAAGAGAATCACCAAGGCGTGCACGAGTGGCTGCTCGAGCGAAACCGGCGTATGTATGGCGTGGCATTCTCCATCGATCATCTGGGCGACATCTATCTGACCGGGCGCGTCTCTCTTGGCTCTATTGACGACGACGAACTTGATCGACTGCTCGGCGCAGTTCTGCAGTACGCCGACGAATCCTTCAATCCAATTCTTGAAATGGGATTCCTTGGAGCCATGCAGCGCGAATGGGACTGGCGCATCTCGCGAGGTGAGTCAACGATGAACCTCGAAGCGTTCCGGCACCTCCTGGAACATTCGGGTGGAGGTCATCCCGATGCTTGATCCCCGCGAGAGCCACGGCAAAATGCCGTCATGATTGAGATGCACAATGATTGAGATGCCGATATGACCCAGAGCCAAGATCCTTACACTCTCATTTTGCTTCGCCACGGCGAAAGCGAGTGGAATGCCAAGAACCTGTTCACCGGATGGGTCGATGTCGACCTCAATGAGAAGGGCCTGGCCGAAGCCGTGCGCGGAGGCGAAATGCTCCGCGACGCCGGCCTGCTGCCAGATCTGGTCTACACCTCATTGCTGAAGAGAGCGATCAAGACCTCACAGATTGCCCTGGATGTATGCGACCGCCATTGGATTCCGGTGTTTCGCAATTGGCGACTCAATGAGCGCCACTACGGGGCGCTACAAGGCAAGGACAAGGCCCAGACTCTGGAGCAGTACGGCGAAGAGCAGTTCATGCTGTGGCGCCGTTCATACGACACCCCGCCGCCACCAATCGATCCCGAGAATGAGTTCGCGCAGACCTACGACACGCGCTACTCAACACTTCCTCCTGAAGCCCGGCCGACGACTGAATGCCTCGCCGATGTCGTGACTCGACTCCTGCCGTATTGGCAGGATGTCATCGTGCAAGAGGGGCTTCGCAGCGGCAAGACCGTGCTCGTTGCTGCCCATGGAAATTCACTGCGCGCCCTGGTCAAGCATCTTGACGGCATCTCCAATGAGGACATAGCCAGCCTGAATATTCCGACCGGGATTCCCTTGGTCTACCGACTGGATGAGGACCTCAAGCCCATAAAGCGCGGAGGCGAATACCTGGATCCCCAAGCAGCGGCTACCGCAGCAGCAGCAGTCGCCGCTCAGGGCAAGAAGTAGCTACCAGCGGTTGGCGAGCAGCTCGATGATGCGCGGACGCACGTCAAAGAGGTAGACGAGTGAGGCCACCAGGCCAGCGATGCCGAAGATTGACAGCGGGTCCTGGAATACCAGGGCTGCCAGTGCTGAGATCCCGGTGAGGAGCAGCCACAGCACTTTGTTCTGTCGGCTCACGGCCGCAAATGCCGGGGCCGGTCGCCGAATGCAGTCGATGAAGGCGTAGACCTTGATCACAAGGAACAGCACCCACAGCACCAAAAGGACGAGATTCTGCACCTGATAGAACATCGCCTCAAGGTAACTGATGAGTCATCCGACGGCTGCGACTGGACTCCCGAAATGGCAGGCTGTTCTTCATGCGAGCGTTAGTGCAACGAGCCCTCAACGCCGCGGTTCTGATCGATGGCGAAGTGATCAGCTCCTTCAATGGTCGTGGTCTGGTGGCACTCATTGGCATCACGCATGACGATGATGCGGCGACGGCACGCAGATTGGCTGCCAAGCTCTTCCAGCTTCGCATCTTCACGACGGACGAGAATTCAGGCGAATTCTCCGCAGAAGAACTCCAGCTTCCACTGCTGGTGATCAGTCAGTTCACCCTGTATGCCGACACGTCAAAGGGCCGCCGACCGAGTTGGAATGCTGCTGCGCCCGGCGAGATTGCCGAGCCGATATTCGATATCTGCTTGCAGGAATTGAGGTCTCTGGGTGCCGTGGTGGGTACCGGCCGGTTCGGGGCAGAAATGCAGGTGCAACTGACCAATGACGGACCCGTCACCATCCTGCTGGAGCTGGATCCTCAACTGCCGAGATGAGTTCACCGTTGTGGTCGACCACCAGAGGCGCATCGAAAGCAACATTGCGCTTGAGCACCGCCAACGCGATGTTGCCCTCTTCGAAGTGACGCGCCGCTGTGCCGATCCATCCGACTGTCTTTCCGGCCACGATGACGACATCGCCGTGCGCAGGCAGTTCTTCGGTTGAACCATCCAGATGGATGAGCGCCAGACGGCGCGGCGGCTGACCCAGATTGTGGACCTTGGCAACGGTCTCCTGTCCGCGGTAGCAACCCTTGTTCAGATGCACTGCTGAACCCAGCCAGTCGACCTCATTGGGAATCGTGCGGTGGTCAGTCTCGCAATTCATGCGCGGCATGCCAGCAGCAACGCGACTGGCCTCAAAGGCCCAAGTGCCAACCTGTGGGCTTGCCGAGAGTCGATCAGCCAGGGTGGAGCGCGGCAAGACAAGTTCGCGACCCGCGAGTCCTCGCTGAGCGAAATGCTCGGGAACCAGCCAGGTGGGAAGCTGCGGATCGATGTCCTGAATTGGCTCGTAGACCACGGCATAGCTCTGGCTGACATCGGCCACTTCAACGCGGAGCATGAAGCGCATCGAATCGAGGTACTTCAAGAGACCTTCGGCTTGACCCGGTTGAGTGATGATCCAGGTGGTCTGTCCGTCATCGACCAGATGCAACTCGTATTCGACATGGCCGTTGGGGCTCAAGATGAGCGCAAGTGCGCTTTCTCCGGCTGACAGCACATTGACCAACTGCGTGGTCAGGTCATTGAGCCAGGACAGCCGATCGACACCCGTGACCGTCAGTACCCCGCGATTGCTGAGGTCCACGACCCCGGCGCCAGTCTGCAACAGACGCTGCTCCCCGAAGGGATCGCCGTAGTGCCAGGCAACTCCCTGATCAAGGATGCCCCCGGGAGGCATGATCGACATCAGCGGCTCCGGACCAGGTCTTCGCCAAGGACTCCAAAGCACGATTCGCATTCACCGTGTATGGCCATGTGTGAAATATCCGTGACAAAGGCGTGATCGGATCGCAATTGCTCTACGAAGGTCTTGGCGATGTCGCCGGGCGCACTGGATACCCGTCCGCAGGTATCGCACACGAGGTGGATATGCAGTTCTTCGTCGACTGCGTGATACGTGGGAGCGCCATGCCCGATGTGCGCATGCGTGACAAGCCCGACGTCTTCCAGCACTTCGAGGGTGCGATAGACCGTGGAAAGATTGACGCCCGACGCAGTCCTTTGCACCTCGACGAGGATCTCCTCCGGGGTGCCATGACGCAGTCGCTCTACTGCCTCAAGCACAAGTTGGCGCTGGGGCGTGATGCGGAATCCATGTTCGCGCAGGCGTTGATCCCAGTCGCTGTTCACAGACTCTCCTCAATCGGATGCAAGGTGGCCGCCAGGTGATTGCTCAGCGGTTGACCCATGGCCGACATGTCAAAGGTCCACAGTAAGCGTCCATCGACCAATCCGTAGAGGCGATGTCCCTCGGAGTAGTCCTTGGCGCTCTCAGTGCGCGCGACCAGATCGGTGCGCAGCTCAACTCGGGCTCCGGTGATCTTGGCCTGTTCAATACCGGTGACCTCGACCTTTCCGTACCAGATCTCTGCGTAACCGGTGGAGTGCGAGAGCTGCATCTCCACGGTATTGGCTGGCCCCGGGCGAAGGAACCCCGATTCTGCGGCCAGTGGCTTCACGCGATTGCCCTGTTCATCAAGCAGCCAACTGCGCGACACATATGAAAGAAACGGTCGTCCGTCGGTGCTGAACGACACTTCCTGACCGAAGCGAAAGTCCTCGATTGTGGGGTACTGACCGGTACCAACGCCGACCCAAAGACCGATCATCCACGACAGTGAGGCCAACTCCGTTGGGAGCGCGGGAACCGCCATGAAGCTCAGTCCTGACTCATGAACAAGCCAAATGCGCCACGCCAGAGCGCAAGACCCAGAAGCGCGAGCGCGCCGACGACCACACCCGTGTAGACGATTTCAAGCATGTGCGGAAGCCTACCTTCCATGACTGCGAATTCCTTGAGACCTTTAGTGGTCAAAGTTGTAGCGGGCATTGACGAACCCGAGCGTTGCGCTCAGGCATTCAATGTCGCGGCCATTGCGGCCGCATCCGGGTCGAAGGTGAGCCTTTGGCTGGCAGGTGAAGCAGCATGGCTTGCTCTGCCCGGAAGAGCTGCGGAGTTCAGCCTTGATCATGCGGCTGCACTGGAGGATCTCCTTGCCGCCATAATCGAGACCGGCTCAGTCACGCTCTGCTCTCAGTGTGCACAACGCCGAGGCATCAGTTCAGAGCAGGTGCTCGCTGGCATTCGCATCGCGGGAGCTGCCAGCTTTGTCGAAGAGATCCTGACGACCGACGCGCAAGCGCTGGTCTACTGAATTGCAACTGGACGAGCGAAAATGCGGCGCCCGATCAGGTACATCTCACATCCCAGACAGAAGCCGAAGGCCGCATTCAGGAATGCCGCGGCCAGCGCCATCGCGACAGCGACATAGGCAATGGCGGTGACTGCGCTGATGATTCCCATCAGCGCCACCGCAGTGAAGATGAAGCCGACAAGGGCCGCAAAGCGTGGGGGTGCAGCGTCTTCAAACTCCGATGGCGGGGCCAACCGAGGTTGCACGAGGGAGCGAAAGACAATTCCGTATGGCTGGTAGCGAAGGCCAAGAAATGCTCCCAGGCCAAAGACCAGGGTCTGCAGCACCAGCAGGCTTACACCGACAGCCGAGTCCAAGGTCAGCAGGATGAGCGCCAGCACAACAGTGGTGACGGCGGCAGCAAAGCGGGGTCCGCGCACGTCAACTTCAACGCGCGGATCGCAATCAACAGGCTGAGACATGGTGTGAGGCTAATCCCGTCATTGTCGAGAAACAAGGTTGCAATCAGTCATTGCAATTCTCAGGCGCATGCAAGCCATCTGCAACTCAGGACTGGATGACCTGCCCGAGGGCAGCAATCACGTCGGCCTTTCGCGGCAGTCCTACAGCTCGCTTGGTGATCAGACCTCGCGAGTCCAAGACCAAAACAGTGGGGGTTCTGCGCACATCGAGCAGTCGCACGAGCTCCAGATGGGCCTCGGCATCGATTTCGATATGCACGGTTCCCTCAACCATGGTCGCCACCTCGTCAAGAATGCGGCGGGTGGCCCGGCACGGCTGGCAGAACGCTGTGGAGAACTGCACGAGGGTGGCTTCAGTACCCAGATCGGCGCCCAATTGCGCGGCAGTCAACTGCTCTCCGCCATGTTCGGCGATGGAGGCATTGGTGACATCAACCTCGGGGTCATCGTCACCCACCGGCACCGGCACCGGCACTGCACTGCTCACGGACTTCATGCGACCGTCGGTCTGGCGACGCCAGAGTCCAAAGGCTGTCGCCGCAAGCAGAACGACAACAATCAGGCTCAGTCCGCGCATCGCGCCAACCCCCATTTCGCCAAATCGTCAATCGTGCTGAGTTGCACTGCACCCTCAGCATGCCCAATGCCGTCCAAAACCCAAAGTTCGGTATCGATATTGCCACCCTCAAGGGCTGCTCGATGCAGAGCCCTGGGATGCTCCAGCGGAAAATACCGATCTGCTGTTCCATGGATCACCAACAGTGGAGTGCCCCTCAGCATTCCCGCAGCAGCCACGGGCTCGACCGGTGGAGTCTCTGGCCACTTCTCTGGTGCCACCCTCGTGCCTTGGGCATGCAGCACTCGGCGCCCTGTGGGCGTCTCGATGAGCCAATGCACCAGACGCATGACGCGGGTCCCGCGGTAGTACCAGAACGCTGGTCCACTCACTGCGACGACGACATCAGGGGGATTCGAAACGAACGGGTCCCCCGTGGACGCCTGGTCTGGGTAGATCGACAATCCGGCCTGCCGGATCGCCACAGCGGCTCCAAGTGAGAAACCGACGGTGATCACCCTCCCGTAGCCCAGATCGCGGGCCCACCGGATGGCAGCGTCGACATCAAGCACTTCAAGTCGCCCCACGGTCGATTGGCCGGCCGAGGCGCCATGGCCTCGCAAATCCACGGTGATGACGTCTCCAAAGCCCGCCAGGCGCTCGACAATCGCCTGAACCTGGCCTTCCAGGCCATTGCCGTTGAATCCATGGACGACCACAAAGACCGCCCCGCCGACCCCGTCCAGGTGTCGGGCAGCGAGCTCAACCCCGTCTGAAGCGACCAGCGTGGTTTGACGGACGGGCCTCATGGGACCATTGTCGCTCTAGTCAGAGGCCGCAACGCCCCAGGAGGTGCAGCAGATGCGAATCGTGCTGCTCACCCGTGCCCTTGAGTCCTCCGCCGAAGTCCTCCCAGCGCTCATGCTCCTGACTCATCAGGTTCGCACTTTGCCGGCTGAGCCAACTGCCCTGCTGAACGCACCTGAGTGCGACGTGCTCCTAGTTGACGGCCGCCGTGATCTGCCAGCTGTCCGCGGGCTGACCCGACTCCTGCAGCAGACCGGCGTGCAAGCACCACTGGTGCTGGTCACAACTGAGGGCGGGCTGGCTGCTGTCCAATGGGACTGGGGCATGGACGAGGTACTGCTCGACACTGCCTCTCCTGCTGAGGTCGAAGCCCGGCTGCGCCTAGCCGCCTCTCGACTGACCCCTGAAATCGATCCGAATTCAGCAAATTCTGAAGAGATTCGCAGCGGCGAGTTGATGATCGATGAAGGCACGTACACCGCCAAGCTGCGCGGCCGCGCGCTTGACCTGACCTTCAAGGAATTCGAGCTGCTGAAGTTTTTGGCTCAGCATCCAGGACGAGTCTTCACTCGCGCGCTTCTCCTGCAGGAAGTCTGGGGCTATGACTACTTCGGTGGCACGCGCACTGTTGATGTCCATGTCCGGCGCTTACGCGCCAAGTTGGGCCTGGAGCACGAGGCACTGATCGGCACAGTGCGCAACGTCGGCTACCGCTTCGTACCGCAGCATCTTGACGAGGCTTCGATGGCAGTGCTTGAAGACGAGATTCTTGAAGTAGGGCTGCAGTAGGCGTGAAGGGTCTGGAAATCACGACTCGGCTGGACCAGCCGCAGATTGATCTCGCCGTTGCGCTCATCGAGCAGGTGACCGAATTCGATGGACTCTCCCCGGTTTCTGAGCACGTGCTTTTGCACCTGCGTCATGGCGGAGACGATCACGGCCGGCACTTCCTGCTGTGGCAGGACGAGGAGCTCGTTGGCTACGCCCATCTGGATGTCACAGATGAAGTCGAAGGCCCGAGCGCGGAGATCGCAGTGGCGCCAAAGGTCCGCACCGAAGAACTGGGTCGCGCACTTATCTCCGAAGTGCTCGCGGCCACTCCTTCAGGCCGCCTGCGCCTGTGGGCGCATGGCGAGCAGGCTGATGCCGGCAAGTGGGCGCTCAGTCTTGGCTTCCGACACCTGCGCACCCTGTGGCAGATGCGTCGATCGCTGCTGGCGCCCCTGCCGCCGGCGGTGTTCCCCGAAGATGTCGTTTTGCGCACCTTCATTCCCGGCGTGGATGACGAGGAGTGGGTGAAGGTGAACGCATTGGCCTTCGCTGGACACATGGAGCAGGGCGACTGGACCATCAATGACCTGCATCGTCGGATGCAGGAGCCATGGTTCTCCGTGCCGGGCTTCCTGATTGCGGCCGACAAAGCATCTGGACGCATGCTGGGCTTCCACTGGACCAAGGTTCACGGCTCAATTGACTCTGACCATCATCACGGTCATGTGCACGAGGCCATCGGCGAGGTGTACGTCGTGGGGGTGGATCCGACCCTGCAAGGCAAGGGCCTTGGCCGAGCTCTGACTCTCGCCGGTCTTCATCACATGCGCTCTCGCGGACTCGTCCAGAGCATGCTCTATGTCGACGCCACAAATGAGGCAGCCATCACCCTCTACGAGGACATGGGGTTCGCACGGTGGGATGTCGACGTCATGTACCGCTACCAATCGGCCATCTGATGCCTACTGCCTGTTCACCTTCCTGTGGAACGATGCCAGCGTGACAAGTTCATCAGAGACCGTCCCCGCCGAGCGATTTCTCGATCGGGAGCTGTCATGGCTGTCCTTCAATCAGCGGGTCCTTGAACTCGCAGAAGACAAGAACCTGCCGATTCTGGAGCGGGCGAAGTTTCTCGCTATCTTTGCCAGCAACCTCGACGAGTTCTTCATGGTGCGCGTTGCCGGTTTGAAGCGACGCATCGCCACCGGCATTGCCGTCCGCTCAGCAAGCGGCAACAACCCCAAAGAGGTGCTGGAGTCCATCTGGGACCGCGCCCACTCTCTTCAGCGCGAGCATGCCCAGGTCTTTCAGGCCGAGGTGCTGCCCGGTCTGGCCGAAAAGGGAATCGAGCTCCTCCGCTATGAGCAACTGACTCAAGACGAGCGCTCTTCGCTCGACAAGTTCTTCCATGCGCAGGTCTTTCCGGTCCTCACCCCTTTGGCCGTTGACCCATCGCACCCATTTCCCTACATCAGCGGGCTCTCACTCAACCTTGCTGTAGTGGTGCGCAATCCAATTACTGGAAACGAACTCTTCGCACGCGTCAAGGTTCCGCCGTCCCTGCCTCGATTTGTGCCGCTGGGATCGCAACGTTTTGTGCCTTTAGAAGATGTCATCGCTTCCCGGCTCAGCGAACTCTTTCCGGGTATGCAGATCTTGCAGCATCACAGTTTTCGCGTGACTCGCAACGAAGATGTTGAAGTTGAAGAAGACGATGCTGAAAACCTGCTGCTCGCCCTTGAACGCGAACTCATGCGCCGCCGATTCGGGCCCCCGGTGCGCCTTGAGGTCGAGGCCTCGATCGACCCCTATGTGCTCGAGCTGCTGACCAGCGAATTGGACATCACTGAAAGTGAGGTCTTCCGAATCCCAGGACCCCTTGATCTGACGGGACTTTGGGGCTTCGTCGAGCTCGATCGTCCTGACCTGAAGCAGGCGGTCTACGTCTCGCACACCTCACGGACCCTGTCTGAAGTCGAGACTTCACACGCGCCTGACATCTTCGCAGTGGTTCGAGAGCGAGATGTCCTGCTGCACCATCCCTACGACTCATTCAGTACCAGCGTGCAACTGTTCCTGGAACAGGCAGCAATCGATCCGCATGTGCTTGCCATCAAGCAGACCCTCTATCGGACCTCTGGCGATTCGCCCATCGTCGATGCACTGATCAATGCAGCGCAGAACGGCAAGCAAGTGCTTGCGATCGTTGAGATCAAGGCTCGCTTCGATGAGCAGAACAACATCGACTGGAGTCGCAAGCTTGAAGAAGCCGGCGTCCACGTGGTGTACGGACTGGTCGGACTCAAGACGCACAGCAAGGCATCGATGGTGGTGCGCAACGACGGCGACCAACTGCGTCGCTACTGCCATCTGGGCACCGGCAACTACCACCCCAAGACCGCACGGCTCTACGAGGACATGGGCCTGCTGACCTGCTCGGCCGAGGTTGGCGAGGATGTCTCGAATCTGTTCAACGTGCTCTCGGGCTATTCGATGAACACTGAGTACGCACGACTGCTGGTGGCTCCACATTCAGTTCGCACAGGCCTAGTCGAGCGCATTGAGCGAGAGATCGAAAACCACGAGGCCGGAGTGACCTCTGGAATCCGCTTCAAGTGCAACGCCCTTGTCGACGAGCCCGTCATTGATGCGCTCTACCGCGCTTCACAGGCTGGAGTGCCGGTCGACGTCTGGGTACGAGGCATCTGCGCCCTGCGCCCCGGAGTTCCAGGCTTGAGCGAGACCATCCGAGTGGTGAGCATCCTGGGTCGCTTCCTGGAGCACTCACGTGCCTACTGCTTCGAAAATGGCGGGGATCGGCAAGTGTGGATCGGCTCAGCCGACATGATGCATCGAAATCTTGACAGACGAGTCGAGACTCTCGTGCGCTTGGTCGAAGGCACGCAGATCGCGTGGGTCAATGAGCTATTCGACATGGCCATGGGTGGTGACTTCTGCGTCTGGAATCTTTCGGAGGAAGGGGTCTGGACGCGCAGGGTGTACGCCGATGACGGCACCCTGCTCCCCGATTATCAGGAGACTTTGATGGCGCGCGCACGTCATTCGGGTGTCTCGTGAGCGCACCGACAAGCCATCGGGAGATCGAGCGCAAATTCCGGGTCCATGCGATGTTCACATGGCCAGATCTCTCCACCGTGGTCGAACAGCTTGAAGAGCAGCCAACCGTTGCTATGACTGCGGTGTATCACGACACCGCAGACCTCACCTTGTTCCGCTGGAAGGTAACCCTGCGTCGACGCGAGGGCGGAGCCGATCAGGGCTGGCACCTCAAGCTTCCAGTGTTCGGTGCGGGTGACTGGGTTCGCGATGAACTGCAGACTCCACTTGAGTCGGGCGCGATCGGACAGATTCCTGCCGAGTTGGCAGACATCATCGGTCCCCTCGTACGCGCGCAGGCATTGACGCCGGTTGTTGAATTGCGCACGCAACGCACGCCGCGCATTGTCAGCAATAGCAACGGGGTTCCGCTTGTTGAGATCGTCGATGACACTGTCACGGTTGTCGATCGGAGCGGCACTGCTCTGGCGATCTTCCGTGAACTCGAAATCGAATTGCTCGACAATGAGAATCCAGACGCGCTGGACGCCATGGATCGCTTGAGCGGCGCATTGCTCAACGCCGGTGCCGTTCCCGGAACCATGAGCAAGGCAGCCGCAGCCCTGGGGCCACGTGCGTCCGCGCCGGCCGATGTCCCTGAACTCCCGATGCCCCCCCGTACTGGCATTGCAGCGGACGCGGTCCGTTCGACAATTGCCGGTCACGTGCGCGCTCTGATCTTTGCCGACGTAGCAGTACGTCGCGATCTGCCTGACGCCGTCCATCAGGTCCGCGTTGCAGGCCGACGACTGCGCAGCATTCTGCGCACCTTTGATCCGCTGCTCGAGCATGAATGGGCAGAGCAGCTCGAAGAGGAACTTGCTTGGCTGGCCACAGAGATGGGCATCATTCGCGACAGCGAGGTTCTCGAAGAGCGGCTCATCGCGCACAGCGCTCTCTTGCCAGAACCGCAGTCTCAGATGGCGCAGGATGCGACCCGAACGGCCTTGGATCGGCGCGTGGAAGGCGCGCGTTCAGGGGCGATGGCCGCTCTGCGCAGCGACCGGCACACCTACCTGATCGAAGATCTCATCAGTGCAGCGCGTGAGCCACGGCTTCTGGACGATGCCTACCAGGCCTGCGAGGACGTACTGCCCCCCTTGGTCGCGCATGCCTGGAATGCCCTTGCGAAGTCCTGTCGCAAGTTGGAGCTGGAAGGGCCCCCTGATGAGTGGCACCGCGCCCGAATCAAGGCCAAGCGCGCCCGTTACGCCGTTGATGCAGTGCTGCCGGTATTTCCATCTGGCGCTGTGCGCCGCTTTGCCAAGTCACTTGCCGAGATCACCGAGCTTCTGGGGGACCATCAAGATGCATATGTGGCTCAGATGTTCGTGCAGGAGTTGGCACAGCACCCCGATACCAACGGGCAGACCGGCTTCGCTCTTGGCCTGCTGCACGCGATCGAGGTCGAGTCCGAATACGAGGGCCGCCTGAATTTCGCAGACGCCTGGAGCACGACGAGAAAAGCTGCGCGACATTCGGGTTTGCTATGAGCGACAGCGGCATGCTTCCGATTCGTGCAGCTGGCGTTGTGCTCATGCGGGGTGCGCAAGGGCGATACGAAACCTTGATCGTCCATCGCCCTCATCGAAGTGACTGGTCACTGCCCAAGGGCAAGATCGACATGGGCGAACATGTCATCGCGGCTGCTGTCCGCGAATGCGATGAGGAAACCGGCGTCCAAGCCGTGCTCGGTCCGCGCCTGCCCACATTGGAGTACGAAGCGTTAGGGCTGCCAAAGACTGTGGACTATTGGGCGGCACGCGTTGCCAGCGAAGAGGAATTTCTCCCAGACGACGAGGTCGATGAGATTCGCTGGATGCCTGTCGCACAGGCGAGGCAACTACTGACCTACGAACGCGATGCCGACTTGGTCGAACAAGCTGCGACTCTGCCACCGACTGTTCCGCTGATCATCTTGCGCCATGCGCAAGCAGCAAAGCGCTCTGATTTCAAGGGCAAGCACGATCATCAGCGGCCAGTCAGCGGCAAGGGTCGAAGTCAAGCAAAAGCCCTCGTTCCGCTGCTTGATGCCTACGGTATTTTGGCCGTGCATTCATCAGATGCCGAGCGCTGCATGCAGACCGTGAAGAAATTCGCCAAATACGCCCAAGTGCCCGTCATTTCTGAGTCGGCTCTGAGCGAGGAGAACTACGACTCAAATCCAAAGAAGACGGCGGCGCGCATTCGCGATCTGGTCAGTCAGCATCATGCAATGGTGATCTGCTCGCATCGACCAGTGCTGCCCACAATCCTGGAAACACTTGCCGAGGCCATGGGCGAGGACTGCACTCGACCGGCATGGGATCCGCGAATGCAGCCGGGGGCCTTCATCGTGCTGCACCGGGCCTTCGCGCCTGATGGAACCCCCCGCCTTGTCAGCATCGAGAGGCACGACCTCAACGAGTAGGGCCGCCCACAGGCAATACCCGCACGGTCACAGTCTGAACCTTGCGCCCTTGATTCAGCTGCACAACGCAGATACCTGTGCTCTTCATGCGAACTCTGGCACCGGCCACCAGGCACACGCGCGGCGTCCGCACCACCACCCGTGATATCGAAGCCGGATCCAAGCCAAGCCAGAATGCCAGTGAGTTCACTGCGAGCCGGGCGCCGACCACGCTCTCACCGCCAGTCACCCTGACCGGCAGGGTCGGTGCGCTCGCCAATCCGGGTCCAAAGCCATTGCTTCCCTGCACGGTGAATGTGACTTCGGTGCCTGGGGTGAGTTGAGTGAAGACGCACGCAGTTGACATGGTCGAGCACGTCTGGCCACCGGGCATCGCGGTGACCTGCCATTTGGTGGAGCCAGCTCCTGCACCGGAGATCGGGTTCCACGACACATCCACGCGTCCTTGCGATGCCCGCACGACCAGTCCTGTTGGGGTAGCTGGCACGGCTACCGGCAGATCGATCCTGGACTGCAGCCACGGAAGAAAGGTCGTCAGTCGGGTGTACAGGCCCGGATACCCTGCTTTGGCACACTCAGTGCCAAAGCTCACTACGCCAGCAAGGGTCGGGACTGGTGCGGACACCACAAGTGGTCCACCGCTGTCGCCCTGGCAGGTGTCGACGGCGCCTGTTGGCGAACCAGCACACACATCCTGCATCGGATCCACGTCCGGCCCGTACTGCCCGCACGGATCATTCGGACCAGCAAGGATCAGGACGTCAGCTCGCATCAATTGATCGGTCGTATTCGTGCCTGTGGGGTTGGTGACACCCCAGCCCGCCACCACAGCGCTTGCTCCGCTGGCCGGCCAGGTACCCGCATCCTGACCGAAAGGCAGAGCAAGTGCTTGCAGATTTCCGGTGAGATCGATCGGGCGACTGAGGGTGATCAAGCCGATGTCATTGTCAAAGGTGTCGAGACGAAAATCTGGATGAGGAGTAATCGATGCCACAGGCAGTTCCTTCAACTGCGAGCGGTCACTCGTCTTGGAGATCCCGCCCCACACTCGAACATCGGCAGCGGTGTACCCGTTCAGACAGTGCGCCGCGGTGATGATGGTCGTCGTGCTCACCAGGGTGCCAGAGCACTGCAATGAATTGCGCATGATGATCAACACCTGCCAGGGCGACTGATCGATTGCGCTGGGGCTGCCGCCGATGATGCGCGGAATACTCTGGGGAGCCGCATTCGCCACCGCCGGCGTGACGCACGTGACAATCGCCGCCAGGATGGCAACGAGCCGAGTTTTCATCGAGCGGCCTGAGTGCCCTTACCCAGAACGACGATACCTGCATCGCTCACGGTGTAGACGCTTCGATCTCGCTCTGTGTCAACGCCAATCTGGGCACCGTCTGGAATGACGACGTTCTTGTCAAGAATCGCCCTGCGCACCACTGCATTGCGTCCGATACGCACACCAGGCATCAAGACGCTGCCCTCTACATAAGCACCAGATTCGACAGACACATTTGAGGCGATAACGGACGTACGCACGTGCGCCCCGGAGATGATCGTGCCGGCGCCGACCATCGACTCATGCGCGTTGCCGCCCTCAACGAACTTTGCTGGAGGCAGCGAGGGCAAGTGCGACAGGATCGGCCAGCGGCGGTTGTACAGATTGAAGATCGGGTGCACAGAGACAAGATCCATGTGCGCATCGTGGTAACTGTCGAGGGTTCCGACATCGCGCCAATACCCACCGTCGCGTTCAGTGGCACCAGGGACCACGTTGGTGGCAAAGTCGTACACGCGAGCCTCGCCGCGAGCGGTAAGCATCGGAATGATGTTGCCGCCCATATCGTGCAAGGAGGAAGGGTCCGCCGCATCTTCACGCAGCACGTCAATCAACGCTTCAGTTGAGAATACGTAGTTGCCCATGGAGACGTAGCTGGACAGATCGTCGCCTGGGATTGTCGGCGGATTCGCTGGCTTCTCAAGGAACTCAGTGATCGTGTGCCCATCAGCTGCCGTCTGGATCACTCCGAAGTCATGAGCTTCAGACTGCGCCATCCGGATACCCGCAACAGTCACAGCCGCGCCCGAATCAATGTGCGCCGCGATCATCTGCATGGGATCCATGCGATACACGTGATCGGCACCGAAAACGACGACATATTCGGGAGCTTCGTCGTGCACCAAATTGAGGCTTTGGAAGATGGCATCAGCGCTGCCGGTGTACCAACGCGGACCCAAGCGCTGTTGAGCCGGCACAGGCGTGACGTAGTCACCCAAAAGCGTGGGCATGCGCCAGGTCTGAGTCACGTGGCGGTCAAGGGAGTGTGATTTGTACTGCGTGAGAACGCACACGCGTCGCAGACCTGCGTTGATGAGATTGGACAGAACAAAATCGATGAGGCGGTAGGAGCCACCGAAGGGAACTGCAGGCTTGGCGCGGTCTCCGGTCAAGGGCATGAGTCGCTTGCCCTCGCCTCCGGCGAGGACCATAGCTAGCACATGTGGATCCGCGCTCACCCTTAAACCTTAGTGCCGAAATGCCCACGCGACCCGCTTCACATCAAATGCCTATGCTCATCATGTGCGCATTGGAATCCTCACTCGCGAATGGCCGCCGGAGATCTACGGCGGGGCTGGTGTGCACGTCGATCAACTCGTTCACGAGTTGCGCAGATTGACCCCTGTCTACGTGCACTGCTTCGGCGGGCATCGCGCTGACGCGACGGCCCACCCCGTGCCAACCTCACTGCACGGAGCCAACCAGGCAATCCAGACCCTTGGGGTGGATCTTGAGATGGCAATGGCGGTGGCCAACGTGGATCTAGTGCACTCCCACACCTGGTACACCAACCTCGCCGGGCACGTGGCCTCACTTCTCTACGGAATCCCGCACGTCATCACTGCTCACTCCCTGGAGCCGATGCGACCCTGGAAGGAGGAACAGCTCGGTGGTGGGTACCACGTCTCGTCCTGGGTCGAGCGTTCGTCCTATGCCGAGGCCAAGGCGGTCATTGCTGTCAGCAATGGCATGCGCAACGACGTCCTTGCCTCCTACCCCTTCGTCGACCCGGCCCGCGTACACGTCGTGCACAACGGCATTGACACCTCGATCTACCAGCCACAGAGCAGCATCGGAAGCTTCGAGCGGCTGGGGGTCAATCCGGACAAGCCCTACCTCCTCTTCGTCGGCCGCATCACACGGCAAAAGGGTCTAGTCCATCTACTCCGTGCAGCGCAGCAGTTTGCCGGCGATATTCCGCTGGTGATGTGCGCTTCAGCTGCGGACACAGCCGAGATTGAGGTCGAGACCGCAGAAGCCGTTCGTGAACTGCGCGCCGCGCGCGGCACCGACAGTGTCATTTGGATCGAGAAGCAGGTCGATCGAGACACCCTGATCGAGTTGTTCTCAAATGCCCTCGCCTTTTTGTGCCCGTCTATCTACGAACCGCTTGGCATCGTGAATCTGGAGGCAATGGCCTGTGAGACGGCCGTGATCGCCAGCGATGTTGGCGGGATTCCAGAAGTCGTCGCCGATGGCCAGACCGGCTTGCTTGTGCATTACGACGTCGATGATCCAGCAGGCTTTGAACGGGCGTTCGCCAACGCTGTGAATGCCCTCATCGAGGATCCCGCTCGAGCCGTCCTCATGGGCCAAGCCGGGCGTGAACGTGCAGTTGCACACTTTGGCTGGGATGCCATTGCCGAGCAGACAGTTGATGTGTACCGAGCCGCAATCGAGAGCTGAAGTTCCTTCGCAGTTCTACTGAAAGACGACTGTTCTGGTACCGGTCAGCATGATTCGATCTTCAGCGAACAGACGCACGGCCCGCGCCAGCACAACGCGCTCAACATCTCGCCCAATCTCGGCAAGGTCAGCAGCTGTCTGCGCGTGCGTCACTCGCTCAACCGCCTGCTCGATGATCGGACCTTCATCAAGCTGGGCAGTCACGAAATGTGCGGTGGCTCCGATGAGCTTCACGCCGCGATCGTGTGCCTGCTGGTAGGGACGAGCTCCTCTGAATCCGGGCAGGAACGAATGATGAATATTGATGATTCGCCCGGCCAGCTCGGCACACAGGTGTTCGCTGAGCACCTGCATGTATCGGGCGAGTACCACGACGTCCACATCGTGCGCCTTGGCAAGACTCAGAAGCTCTGACTCCTGGCTCGCGCGTGTCTCCGGCGTCACCGGCAGGTATACAAATTCAATGCCATGACGCTTGGCGATGTGCTCGCAGTCAGGGTGATTGGACACGATGAGCGGGATGTCGATAGGCAGCTCACCGATCTCGTGGCGATACAGCAGGTCGACCAGGCAGTGATCGTGCTTTGAGACCATGATGAGCGCCCGACGGCGATCAGTCTCATGCCTCAGCGATAGTTCCGGCTCAAAACCGGCCACGCGAGCCTGAAGCGCAGATTGAACCGCTTCGAGCTCCAGCGGCGATTCAAATTTGGTGCGCATGCTGAAAATGCCCGAATCCTCATCAGTGAATTGGGCCTGCTCAAGAATGTTGCCCTGCACATCGAGCAGGGCGCCGGTGATCGCGTACACGATTCCAGGACCATCAACACACCTGAAGGTGAGGATGTAGTGCTTGTTATCGGTCACGCCATGCAATCTACGAGATGCAGACGCTCACAGGTAGCGTGCCCCAGATGATGGGCGTTATGAGATGAGCGGAGTAGCCGTCATCGGCGCCGGTATCGCGGGAGTGCGAGCTGCTGAGTCGCTCAGCGCCGCTGGCTACCTTGGTCAGATCACCATCCTCGGCGATGAATCACCGATCTACCGCCCCTCGGTCTCCAAAGAGGCACTCGCCGTGTCCAGCACAGGCAGCTTTCCGATGCCGTTGAAGCAAAGTGACTCGCACTTCACGTGGAAACTTGGCTCGACTGTCCGACAGGTCAATCTCGCGCAGCAGTCACTGCAATTCATTGATGCTGATGGCGCCACAGGTGAGTTGCTCTATGAGGGATTGATCCTCGCGCCCGGACTCCGCCCGAGAACTCTTCCAATAGCCGGACCGACTCGTGGCAGATACCTGTTGCGAAGCCTGGCTCAGGCGGCGGCTCTCGCCGATCAATTGCGGCCAGGTGCGCGCGTCAGCATCATCGGTTCTGGATTCATCGGATGCGAAGTCGCCGCCGCCGCCGCCGTACGCGGATGTCAGGTCACTGTGATCTCCCCCGAGCCACTGCCACTGGCGTCAGCGCTGGGAGAAACGATCGCCACGATCGTCAACCAGCGCCATCGAGAACACGGTGTGCGGTTCATATACGAGCAATCAGTGCTCGAATACCGTGGAGATACCCAGATACGCGAGGTCCTGCTCAGCGATGGCACAGCACTCCACACCGATCTCGTGCTCGAGGCAGTCGGCTCAATTCCAAACATCGACTGCCTGAATGGTCAAGGACTTCAGACAAGCAATGGACTTCTGGTTGATCACCACCTGCGCGTGAGCGATGCACATGGGGCCGTCTTTGCCTGCGGAGACATTGCACAACACCCCAACGCATTGTTCGGCAGCGATGCTCGTCGCGTTGAGCATTGGACTGTCGCCGCTGACATGGGCACCTATGCAGGAAGGGCAATGCAGGCGCTGCTTTCAACCGGTTACCTGGAGCTGCCCGCCTTTGCCGCGGTTCCTAGCTTCTGGTCAGACCAGTACGACCTGCAAATTCAGTCCTTCGGAATTCCAGAGCTGGCAATTGAACACACCGTCTTGGAGATGACCGACGAAGGCGCATGCATCATCGAGTGTCGAGATTCCATCGGGCTGGTGGCCGTGATTGGCATCAATCGCACAGCTGAGCTGGCTCGATACCGCAAAACCTTCAACTCAAGGATTCTCAGCACGGGGCTATTGTCAGAAAATGCGGAACCTCACTGAACCGGCACCCAGTGAGGGCATCGCCTTCCCTGTGGGTGGTGATGGACGGGTCAGTTCGCTGGCAACTGGCCGAGCAATCCTGGCCGACAGCGTTCGAGGCATCGACCCTCTGCTGGCCGCCCGTATCGAGCACACCGATGATTGGCGTCACGGCTACCTGACCCCAGTCAGGGACTCGGTGCTTGCAGCTGCTCAGCACCCGCTGGCTGCAGCGCAGATGGCTGCTGACGGCTTGGCATCCGCGTATCGCAGATTCCAGTTCTCACGTGCCGGCGAACTGGGCACCCTGGACTCCGCTCTTGCAACGCAGGGTCGGCTTGGCACAGCGACCATTCGCGGGAGGTCCGCTGGTGAAACTGGATTCTCAGTTCCCTATCGAGGGCAGCGACTCTTCGATGGGGATCTGCGCAAGCAGTTGGATCAGTGGGTGCAGGCCGGTATCGCCGAGCCGGAGTTCGCAGCGTCGCTCAACTTGCTACTGGACAATCCAGACTGGCTTGATCTGTCTGACCTTGAGATAGCCGTCCTGGGTGCTGGTGCCGAGATGGCGCCAACCAGATCACTGCTGCGGTGGGGCGCAACCGTGCACGCGATCGACCTGCCGCAGGCTGCCACGTGGACTCGCCTGATTGCCATCGCTCGAGCAACCTCTGGAACTCTGCACATTCCCATGGCTCCGCCTGAAGACGACCACTCAGTTGTGCATCCTGACGAAGATCACGTCATCGCAGGGATTGCCGGGATCGACCTTCTTGTCGACACTCCGGAGATCGCTCGGTGGCTGGCGCGAGGTGATGGTCGTCTCACCGTGGGGTCCTACGCCTATGCAGACGGGGCAAAGCATGTGCGCCTGAGTGTCGCGGTCGATGTCATCGTGGAGTCGCTGCGAAGGTCCGGACGTCCACTCCAACTCGCCTACCTTGCTTCTCCTACTGACGTGAACCTCGTGCCGATCGCCGCAGTTGAGGAATCACAACGACGATGGCGCGCTCGTGGTGTCACCACAGTCCTGCAACTGCCGATGCGCATGGCTCGCAAATTTGAGCCGAACTACTCGGCAACAACTGCTCAAGTCGACGCATTGCACGGTCTCAATGATTCGATCATTGAACAGCAAGGGCCCAACTACATCCTTGCCAAACATCTGCAGCGCTGGCGGGCGCTGGTGGCTCACAGCGAGGGCTCTGCTGTATCCATGAACATCGCTCCGATGACACGCACCCAGTCAGTCATCAAGAGCCGAGCACTGAAGGCTGGCTACAGCGGTGCCGCACGATTCGGCATTGAGGTCTTTGAGCCCGCCACCTCGACAGCATTGATGGCCGGACTGCTCGTGCATGATCTGCGCAATCCACTGAGCAAAGCACAGCCGACAACCCCACTGCAGAATCCGCTCGAACTGATCTCCAGCAATGCCATTCACAGCGGACTGTGGCGCACTGCCTATGCCCCGCGCTCGGTCCTGACTTTCGCTGCGATGCTCGGTCTTTTCGAGTCGCGCCAGTAGCAAGGCCCAACGGGCCCCGGTCGAGCACTACTCGATCGCGGTGATGACCTCGGTCTCAGCCACCAATTGACCATCTGCGTCGTACACGTCAACAATCTCGTCCTCAAGCACAATGTTGCCGTCGGCGTCCAGGATGTCAATGGTTTCATCAACAATCGTTCCATCGACACTGGTCGCCACCAGCAGATCGTCAACAACTGCACCGAGCACTTCGTCATTTTCGTCGAGCACGACTGCTACGTCGATGTCCTCGCCGATTTCAATACCATCAGTTGCATCTGGAGCTGACATTGTGGTGCCCTTCGCTCGAAAGTGGCGGAATGTGCGCATATGTTCGCAGTGGGCAGGCGTCTGCAGATCATCACCCCCAGCGATAGAGTCAGAACGTGCCAAAGCCAGCCGAAGTCGGGCCACTTGCGCTCACTCCAGGGTCGATTGTCCTGCACATCGGAGTACACAAGACGGGGACGACCGCAATTCAGTCCGCGCTTGCAAATTCCCGAGCTGAACTGGCAGCACTCGGTATCGCCTACCCCGGATCCCTCCAGGCTCATCGGCTCGTGGCGTCGTCAGCGATGAACCGTCGCCTAGGCTGGCGAGTAGGAGGCGCACCGCCACCAGACCCTGACATGTGGAACCATTTTGTCGATGATGCGCACAACTACTCCGGTATCACCGTGTGCTCAAGTGAGTTCTTCGCCGAATCAAGTGACGAGATCGCCGAGGGCATAATCCAGCGAATCGGCTTGGGACGCGTTCATGTTGTCCTAACGCTGAGGAATCTAGCTCGCATCCTTCCCTCAGCCTGGCAGCAGATCCTGAAATCCGGCTATGCCACGGGATACGAACTTTGGCTGGAACAGGTGTTTGCCGCTGAAGTCACCGAGCCCAAGCCCCAAACCTTCTGGAATCGCCATCGACACGATCAGGTTGTTCAGCGCTGGGCGGGATTGGTAGGACCAGAGAACATGACGGTGATCGTGGTCGATGACACAGATCCAGATGACATCTACCGGAACTTCGAAACCCTCCTTGGGATCCCATCCGACACCCTTTTCAATCGTCGAGTGGAATCTGCGAACCGGTCCATGACCCTGGAGGAAGCAGAGTTCCTTCGCCACCTCAACTTGTCAGTTGGCGGCGGCCCGGGATGGAAGGTCTACGGCAATGCCGCCCATGACTCACTGATCAAGGGGATGATCGAGAGGCGCAGGCCCGCTCAACTCGAATCCCGCATGCTCACTCCCCAGTGGGCACTGGATCGCGCCGCCGATCTGGCTTCCACTTACGTCGAGGCAATCCGCGACAGCGGGGTACACGTCGTCGGTAATCTCGACGTGCTGTCACAGCGCTACCAAGCGCCTCCAACAATTAGCGACGCAGAGCCCACGTCGATGCCCATCAGCGCAGCTATCAGCGCAATACTCGGCGCAATGGATGGATTTCGCTCCTCAGAGGATCAATCACGGCCGAAACGCCTGAAGAAGCGAGTGAAGAAGCTGCAAGTAGCCCTACGCAGCAAGGGACGCTCTTGAGTTCAGCGCTCTCAACGTGGGTGCAACTGCTTCCACTTGCGCTCGCGGTGTGTATCAATCCGCTGCCCATCATCGCGGTTGTGCTCGTGCTGCTCACCCCACGCGGCCGCGCCAACGGTGCTTCCATGCTGCTGGGCTGGTTCTTGGGACTACTCGTCTTGGCCGGCATCGCGATTGCCCTGGGCAACCACACGACTCTGTACGGCAGTGAAGGCGACACGCCCTTAGCGCGGTGGCTTCAGGGCATCCTCGGGATCGGGCTGCTCGTCCTAGCGGCGCGGCAGTGGCGAGGTCGCAAAAGCAAGGCCGAGCCTGGCTGGATGACCTCTCTTGCTGACATCTCAGTCTTTCGCTCCTTTGGATTTGGTGCCCTGCTGTCAGCCGGCAATCCCAAGAACATCCTGCTGACCTTGAGCGCCATGGCATTGCTAGTCGAAGTCGGTCTGTCCACGAGCGACGAGATCATCGTGCTGCTGGGATTCGTTCTCGTAGCCAGCATTGGCGTAGCCGTACCTCCACTTCTGGTGTTGAGCAGAGGAGCAAGTTCGCAGCCCATGCTCGAACATTGGCGCAACTGGCTTTCGCAATACAGCGGTGTTCTGATGGCTGTAGTACTCGGCATCATCGGCGCGATTCTGCTCATAAGATCACTCACGTAGCCACGGCAGTATCGCCAACGTGACAGGGAGGTCTGATGGATCTGCCTCTGTTGCCGCCGGACATGGACTTCGATGACGCGGCAAATCTGGTAGTCGAGTACCTGTCTGAGCACGTGCCGCTGGCTCTGTGGTCCGTCACGCGTGTGGAGAACGATCGCCAGACCTTCATGTACATGAACGAAGGCAACAGCTATGACATAACCAAGGGCGCAGGTCATCCCTGGGAGGACAGTTACTGCATCCACATGGTTGAGGGGACTACGCCTGCCGTGGCGCCCGATGCTCAAGCAGTACCCGAGTACGCAGCAGCTGGCGTCAATGCAACGACCGACATTGGCGCATACGCCGGCTCACCGATTCGCGATCAGGACGGCGGGCTCTTCGGCGCTATTTGTGGTCTGGATCCTCAGCGGAAGATCGATGACCCTCGTCTTCGCGATGCTGAACCCACCATCGGCCTGCTCGGGCAGTTGCTCTCCATGGTGCTCGCGTCTGATCGTGCTCGCGATAGACATGCGCAAGAACTCCTGGAAGCTCAGCTGGCCGCTGAGACTGACTTGCTCACGGGTCTGTACAACCGGCGCGCCTGGGAGCGAATTGTGACGGAAGAAGCCGAGCGCTACGAGCGATATGCAGATCCCACGGTCGCGATGATGATGGATCTCGATCATCTGAAGTCTGTCAATGACACCCAGGGCCACGCAGCTGGAGACCTCTATATCCAGACCGCTGCCAAGCAGCTTTCCAACTCGGTCAAGGCCGGTGATTTTGTTGCACGGCTTGGCGGCGACGAGTTCGCAATCCTGTTGAGGAACTGCACGGAGGAACAGGCCGAGGCAATAGTCGAGCGCATCTACGCGAACTTCGAACTGTCGAAGGTCGCTGGCTCATTGGGTTGGGCCCCGATCACTGTGGTGCACGGCTTCCCAGAAGCTATTGCGCAAGCCGATGTCGCAATGTACGCAGCAAAGTCAGCGAAGCGACATCGGCAATCAGGTCTCTGACTTCGCCGCGATCGTCGTAACTTCCTTGGAAAGCTCATATCTGTTCCCGTAAATGTCGAGCAAGGCCAGCATCATCGCGGTGACGGGCACTGCGAGGAACGCACCAGCGACTCCGAACAGCGCCGCACCCAGTAGGACGGAGCCGAACGCCACCGCGGGATTCACATCGACTGCTCGCGCACTGATCTTCGGCTCGAAAGTGAGGTTCTCCACTTGCTGGTAGATCAGAGCCCACACGAAGACCAGCACTCCGTCCCAAGGATTATCACTTGCCAAGCCCACGATCACTGGTAGCACGATTGCGATGTAGGTACCGATGGTGGGTACGAACTGCGCAACGATGCCGGTCCACAGTGCCAAAGGAAGCCAGTACGGCAATCCGATCACAGCAAACACGATGCCTGACGTAACGCTGTTGATGGTCGCGAGCACTACCCGCGCACCGAGGTACCCGCCTGTCTTCTCCGCAGTAATGCTCCAGACATTCTCCACAATGCCCTGATGGCGCGTCGGGAAGAGTTGGCACACCCAGCGCTTGAGTCGCGGCATGTCTGCTGACAGATAGAAGGTGAACAGCGCAAATGTGAACACGCCAAACACGCTTCCCACAACAGAGCTCAAGAACCCCAGCACATTGACGCCGAGCTTTGTTGCGATGCTTGTGATATCGCTCGAGTCGATGTTGAAGGAATCGAGAATGTCCTGCTGTGAAATCGATTGGCTGAACGTTTCGTTGATCCAGGACAGAACGCCATCGATGAGATCGGGGATCCGATCAACAAACTGACTCAGCTGATCCACCAGCAGTGCGCCAAAGGTGACGAGGAACAGCACGATGGCGGCCAGCACACCTAGCATCACGATGATGGTCGCAACACCTCTTCGCATTCGCTTCGAGAGGCGATCGACAAGTGGAGCCATCGCGATGGCCGCAAACCAGGACATCAGAACGGTGAAGATGACGTTGCCGCCGTCCTCGAGAATGAATGCAAACAGCAGTCCAAGGGCGAGCACGCCCATGATCACAAAGCCGATGCGCCAGACATTCGAGGGCGAGAAGACGACCCGAGTGACGACGTCAGCTTCCTGGGCAGCCTCGGCGATGGCAGCATCTTGCTCGGCTTTGGAAATTTCGTCGCTAGCCACAGCAACCCTCCAGAATCCGCAGATGCTTTCATCCGCTTTTCGCGTGTTTTCACCCTATGAGAGGTGCGCCTTCAAATCACGTCGACACGGTGCAAAACAAGGAGAAGCGCAATAGTGTGAAGCGAACAACACGCCGGCGACTATCAGCTAGACCGCCATGACCACTGTGTTTGTTCGGGCAAGGGTTGAAAACTTCGAAGCTTGGAAGGCCGTCTACGATTCGGGGCAATCGATTCGAGATGCTGCCGGCATTACATCCGCAACGGTGTTCCGCTCTGTGGACAACCCCAACGAAATCACCGTCGCACATGAGCTCAATACCGTGCGTGCGGCCAAGGATTTTGCTCACTCAAGTGAGCTGCGCACGGCAATGGAGAAGTCGGGCATTGTGGGTCCACCCGACGTCTGGTTTGTCGAAAGCATCTGACTTACGTCCTAAAGACACTTTTTTGCCTCACGGTCACCTTGAATTGGTGTTCCTCCCACTGGAGCGAGAGGACACTGCATACCGTCGACGCTCAAGTTGGCTCCATTGAGGGGGATCCCATGTCAGGTCGGAATACTTTGAATCGTTGGCTAAGCATCGCAGCAATAGCAATCGGCGCGATCATGATCATCGCGGGCATCGCCACGTGGGTGAATGTCAGCAAGACTCTTGAAGATCAACGGATCACCGTTGCCTCCGACGCCAGTTGCATGGCAGACAGCGTCGTGACAGGACCAATAACCGCCTATTGCCAAGCTGAGATCATCAATAAGCACGCACTTGAGGCCACAGGCGGCAAGACCTATGCCGAGCTGGACAGAGAAGATCCGCTTCGCGCAACAGCCATGACTTCCTCGTTCTTGCAGGCGTCGCTGTACACCTCAGTCGTGGCCTTCGGTGTGGCACTGATGGCAATGGGCATCGGCTTGGTCTTCATCCTGCTTGGCATTGCCGTGCTGCGGCTGTCGTCCAGTCCAAAAGCCGACCCTGTAGAGACTCCTAGCTTGGCTTAGGCCTTGCGCACTGGCCGTTCGTCAATGTCGTAGCGCATCGCGCATATTGACGACGAGGACGACAAGTGCCAGTAGCGCAAGCACTGCTCCAGTGAGGTACTGCCAATTGATGAAGAAGACTTCAATGAAGTTGATCACCAGTAGTAGCAGTAGCAGCCGCGCGAAGAAGGCCAAAAAGTAGCCCCTGGCAAAGGCCTCGACCGAGAGCACGATGATCAAGAAGCCGACAGCCAGCGACGGCCGCGCGTACTCACCAGGCCATACGAGCGAGGCAAGGATGATCAGGATCAACGGCGTGCTGACGATTGCCCACACACTGAGCAGTCGCCCACGCTCGCGTTCGGCCGCTGAGATCGGCGTTCGGCGGTGCCTGAGGTGCGCATGCGGATCAGCCACCTCAACACCCCGGTCGAGCCGAAGGGTCAGCCGCTGATGCTCATCGAGCAGCGCCGTCTTCTTCATTCGCGCCTGACTCAGCTTGAGTTCATCGGGCAGTAGCGCCCGGACCTCCGGCGCCGCAGGGGCCAGCCCCGCCGCCTGCTCGGCGATTGACTCACGTTGCAGTCGCGAATCCTCGGCAAGCACGTCCAGTTCAATCGTGATTGTCTCCAACCTCCTCACGATCAACGCACGCTCGGCATCTGCATTCGGTGCAACTTTGGCCAGCCCCGCCCAGCCAACAGGGTCAGCCCATGACGTGCGCACGGTGGCGTCTCGGTCATACCGGGGACCAGCCGGACCTCGCTCGCCGCCAAAACGATCCCTGGTGTCGTGCCCCCACAGCCCACGGAAGTCACGCACCCACGGCGTCTGGTCATCGATGACGACCGGCCGCCAGGGATATTCCTGACCAGGGCCGCAGCCGGGGCCGTCGCCGCGCGCATAATCGATGTACGGAATGCCGAAGCCACTGCCTTGTGCACTTCGTGTCCACGGGGTAAAGATCTTGGCCAGCCGACGAATCATCGGAACGACACCACCAAGAGCTGGCGGCTGCACGGTGATCAGATAGTCGCCGGCCAAGTAGGCACCTGAGTGCGACCCGGCGCCAGCAAATACCACTGGATGGCGTCCGTTGACCAGTGAGAGATCCGGATCGTCCCATCGACGGCGCAGGTCATCGCCAACCTCGTCGTGTGCGGAGAACACCACCCATCGCGGATAGGGCAGTCCGTCCTCGTCCAATGGGCCGGTGCCATCGAGGTAGACAGTCACCTGCTCCCAATCGGCCTCGTGCTCGTTGACTCCCGAGAACCCCGAACGCCAGTTGTTGAAGCTGTAGAAGTACCAGTACTGGCAGACGATGTACCCCGCGTCGCGGATGACCCGGCCGTGATAGGTCGGCTCATCAGGGCGTAGAACGGCAGCCTGCAGATCAAGGGACTGTCGGGCGCTGCCACCAGGCACGGCGCCACGGACCAGGAGCGAGAGTCGACTGAGCGTGTCGATCGACCTGCCCACCAGGCCAACTTCAGCAAGTCGGTGTCCGGCTCTGAAGGGCGGTCGGTTGGCGTGGCGCGCCAACCCAAATCGCGCCCACCACGACTGCGAGACCGTCACGCCACTGAGTGAGAGGCCCGGGCCGTCATGGTCCTCGCTGCGAATGGCCAGCAGATCAAGGTCCAGCTCACCAGGTTTGGCGATCTGCTGCGGCTCGCCATCAACTGAGTGCAACCACAAACTGCAATTGCGCACGTACGCGTCGACCCCAACCGGCATGAAGAACTCGCCTTGAGTCAATCTGACAACTGGCTCGAAGGCACGAAGCAGGCGAAGGTCCTCAGTCAGTGACTCAGCGGACATAGGCGTTTAGTCGCTCGTGGTCGTCTGTGCGTTGAGCGTGGTGATGAGGTCCTTGGTCTTTGCCGGCGTCCAGCCCTCCGGGTTCGTCACGGCCAACCAGCCCAATGCATTGGCCTGCTTGGAATACATGTGGCCGAAACCGTCGGGAACGTTTCCGGCACCAGGGAGATCCAAAGCCACCTGCCACATGGTGACAAGCGGAAACCAACCCATCTCTTTGGCAACATCGGGGGCACGAGGTGTCTCACTGAGCCAATCAGGGACATCCCATGCCAGGGATGGCGAGAAGAACACCACCGGATCGGAGCCGTGCTGCAGGTAGACGACCCGCGTGGATCCCCATTCCCCTGCTGTGACGGCGAAACCCTCTTCGTTCATGAATCTGACTGTTGTTCCATTCTGATACACAGGGAGCCACTCTGGTGAGCTTGGGTCACGTCCTGTCTCGACAATCGTGTGCAGGTCATTGACAAACGGCGGACCTGACATGAAGGCACCATCGATGGGCGCGTTGATGATGTTGATCGAATTCAGCACGCTCTCCACTCCATAGGAACCCAGCGACAGTCCGTAGAGATAGAACTGTGGTCGTGAGGCTTCAGGGAGAGTCGACCAGTACTCGTGGACAGTGTCGAACACCACGCGCGAGGTTTCCTTGACCGCCGCTTGATCGGCGAGCAGTGAGATCCAGCTTGGCAGGTACGAGTACTGCACGCCCGCAATTGCATTGTCGCCGTTGAAGATGTAGTCGACCGGATTCACGCCATTTGGGTCCAAGAAGCCCGTGCCGGTCGTGGTGGTCAGCACTAGGGCCTTGCGATCAAATGCGCCCGTTCGCTTCAACTCCGCCAACAGCAGATCTGCGCGCTCCTGCAGGGTCTCGGCTGATTTCAGACCAACGTAGGCGCGAATCGGTTCGATGGCGCCGCCGCCACTGAAGGCATCGAGTTGAGCCACCGTGGGACCTGTCGCGACGAAGGATCGGCCCTGCCGTCCGAGTTCGTCCCACTTGACCAATGAATCCGGTCCACCGGAACGCAGAGTCGAAGTGGTCTGCACGATGCCCGGACTGGTGGCACCATCGCGAGTGGAGAACATGGTGTTGGCCACCGCGAAGAAGCCGTTGACCAACAGGCCAGTGATGAGCAGCCAGATGAGCAAGAGGAGTGCACCCGCTCCGAGCACCTTCGCCAGCCGAGGGGGAAGCAGACGTCCGAGCCAGCCGAACACTGCTGCAAACAAGCGGCGCAGGGAACGCGACACAATCAGGATGACGACAGCAGTAACTGCCGCGACCCCAATGATCACCGGCCAGACCGTGAAGCTGACGCTGGGCATGCCAAAAGTCGTGCGGATCTCGTTCTGCCAACCGACCTGACGCCAGATGGAGAACACGAGTCCCCAGAGGACCAGCGCAAGAATGATGCCCAAGACAATGGTGCGGACTCGACCCTTGAGAGTCGGGATGCCCAGATACATCCAAAGAGATTGAGCACCTGCGCCGATGCCATAGCCGATCATCATGGTGATGCCGGATGCCAGACCCTGCACGTAGCCCGCTCTCGGCAACAGCGATGGCTGCAAGGAGATGCCAAGGAACAGTGCGGCTACGACAAGACCGGAACCGGAAAACGAGAGTGCGAGTATCCGCGGCTTGCGCGGCTCAACATTGCTGTCACTTGCCTCACCATCTGCCGAGGCTTGCGCAAGGTCAACGCTCATGGATTCCCCAATCTCCGATGATGAACTTAGAGCACGATTGCTGGTAGCGTCACATGCTCCGGCTGTGACATCTGCGACTCGTTCGCCCGATACTGCGAGGGGATCGTGCGCGAAGACCTCGATCCGGAAATCGCCTTCCAATCGGGTACGCGTGATCCCATACTCGTGCTGTTGATGCGCTGCCTTCGCACCTTTACCCTCGTGCTCTTCGCAATAGGTGGCACGGTCGCGGTGCTCGCGCATCGCTTCGACGAGAATCTGGCCAATGAGCTCAAGTCTCCAGCTGGCCTGGCACGCTCATTGGCCTCCCCACTTGCAGTGCTCGCGATTGCCGTCGTATTGCGCCTGCTCGTCACTGTGCTCGCCTTCTTGCTCGCTGCGCGGGCCATCGCCGCCAATCGCACAGAGCTGAAGACGGAAAGCAGCCAGTCACAGATCCGCAGGGCCGTTGACAAATGGCGTCTCGCCGGCGCGTTCCGGTCACTGCGGTGGACCTGGGCTGCACGCGACATTGCCGTTGGCCGGCTTGGCGACAAGGGAGTCACCTTGGCAGCTGCTGACACCTATCTACGGATCACCGCCGTGATCCTGGGCTTGGTGTTTGTCGTAGCGGTCTTTCGAGGGGTGTGAGCTTCAAGCACTCACCAGATCTCTATGCGTTCCTCTTTCGAGCGCATGATCGGCGCGTCATCGGCGAGGGCAAAGGCCTCCTGAAAGGCATCGAGATTCGAGAACGGCCCCGCAACGCGGATGTCACGGGGGCTGTGCGGATCAATCTGAGCGAGCGTGCGCTTCAATTCCTCGCTCATATTGGCCCGCCACAATGTTGCGTTGGCCAGGAAGAAGCGCTGACCGGGCGTGAGTCCGTCGATCGTCGGGGAGCCGACACTGATGCGTGAGTGGGCTCGCTGCGCAAGTGCGATTCCGCCGAGATCAGCGATGTTCTCTCCCAAGGTGAGCCGACCGTTGACGTGCACATCGTCAACGATGACGTACTCGTCGAACTGGTCAACGAGCCGATCCGCCAAGGCGGTGAAATGCTCCTGGTCTTCCTCATGCCACCAGTCCACAAAGGCACCGTTGGCATCGAACCGTCTGCCCTGATCGTCAAAACCGTGCGTGATTTCGTGGGCGATGACGGTTCCGATGCCTCCGTAGTTCACTGCATCATCGGCATCCGCATCGAACATTGGCGGCTGAAGGATGCCGGCCGGAAACACGATCTCATTTCGAGTGGGATGGAAGTAGGCATTCACAATGTGTGGTGGCATCTCCCAGTCATTCTCATCCACCGGTGCGGCTATCTTCGCCCGCTCGCGATCAAGTTCGAAGCGCGTGGCGTTCAGACGATTCGTTGCATATGAATCACGGGTGATCTCCAGACCCGACCAGTCGCGCCACTGATCTGGATAGCCGATCTTCACCCCGAAAGCATCGAGTTTGATCAGTGCCTGGGCTCGAGTCTCCTCAGTCATCCACGTGCGTGTCTGCAGTGAGCGGCGCATCTCTTCGATGATCTCCGCCACCATCTCAAGGGCACGGTCCTTGGCTGCTGGGGAGAAGGTTTCGTCGACGAATCGCTGGCCAATCGCCTCACCCATATCGCTGCCAAGTGCTGCGATCACTCGCTTGTACCGCTCCTTGGGCTCGGTCTGCCCACCAACCCGACGGCCGTAGAACGCAAAGGCCTCGTCCTCGATGCGTGCCGGCAGGGCACTCGCGCAGGCGCTGACCACTCGGAACTTGAGATAGCCGCGCAGAGTTGCCAGATCAGTTGACTCCACAATCGCATTGAGCTGCTGCAGGTATTCAATGTTCTCGACGTTCACTGATTGCGCTTGGGCCGCACCCACGCCAATCAAGTACTGAGGTAACCCAAGATCAGGCGCAAGCTCGCCAAGCGCATCGATGCTGAATCGATTGAGCGTGCGATCAAGGTCGCGACGTTCTTCGGCCTTCATGTGCTGTTCAGCCAGGCGCGTTTCAAATTCAAGTATCCCCGGGGCCAGTGCTCCAGCCTCAGTTTCAGGCGTGTTCACATTGATCAGCTGAGCACGAACGTGATCGACGTATGCCAGGCGCAGACTCGTCGCCGCTTCGCTATCCGCGAAGTACGACTCGCGCTCTGGGAGTCCAAGGCCAGCGGGTACCAGCCACAGCAAGTTTCTGGTGGAGTCATCGTGATCGACATCGACTCCCCACATGAACAGCGCCGCAACACCAAAGTCGTGCAATCGAGGGAGGAACTCCAGCACCTCTTTGTGGCTCATCAGCGGATCAATCGCATTCAGCATTGGCTCGATTGGGGCAATGCCAGCACTCTCGATGGTATCGACGTCCATGCCCGATGCGAAGTAGTCGCCTAACTTCCGATCGAGTTCATTGGCCGGTTGATCTACCGCCTGCTTGAGGAGTTCGTGAATCAACGTCTCGTTGCGTGTCTGTACTTCTTCAAAGGAGCCCCACGCGCCGTATCCGGCTGGAATGGGGTTAGCCGCCAGCCAGCCACCATTGGCGAAGCGGTAGAAGTCCACACCCGGATCAACGGATGAATCCCTGTCCATTGCATTCAATGCCATTGTTTGCACTCCTCGTCCAACCGAAACAGCAGGCGACTCAACCTAGGCCATGCCTGCCATTTGACGGCGAACTTGGAACAGTCGCTACTGCACCGACCAACCACCATCACTGGGCAAGATCGCACCGTTGATGTTCACGGCGTCATCAGACAGCAGGAAGGTGATGGAAGCAGCCAGCTGCTCAGCGGTTGCGACTGGAGTGATGAGCTGCATGTATGGATTCAATCGCTGCGTGCCAAACGGTGCATACGCAGAAGGAGCCATACCAGTGGCCACGCCTCCGGGAGCTACTGCATTCGTGCGGATTCCACTGGCTCCATACATGCAGGCCATGCTGCGACTGATGCCGATCACGGCGTGCTTGGAGGCCGTGTAGGCGACTCCAGCGGCATTGCCTCGCAGTCCCGCCTCTGAAGTGATGTTCACGATTGCGCCCCGGCCTGCCGCAAGCATCACGGCAGCCACCTCTCGGCTGAGCAGGAAGATCCCGTCTACATTCACGGAGAACACTCGATGCCAGACGGCGTCCGATGCCTCGTGGATGGCACTGAAATCGTCAACAATCCCGGCGATGTTCGCAAGGCCATCGATCACGCCGCTCGCCGCCGCCACAACACGCGCTACGTCGTCAGCTTTGGTGAGGTCAGCGGTCACTGTGACCAACTGTTCGCCAATGACGTGCTCGGCCAAGCCCTGAAGTCCATTGGCGTTGATGTCAACGCCGATCACTCGGCCACCCTCGCGAAGGATGCGACTTGCGACTGCTCGCCCGATGCCTGATCCGGCGCCCGTCACGATGACAGTGCGGTCCGCAAAGCGTCCAGGCACCGTGGGTGCAAGCAGCGACGGGTCAACGGCGAACTCAGGCATCGTGCCTCCGTTGGCTGCCATCACCAGTTCATCTACCACGCTCTGTGGCATCTGGCCTTGGCTCATGTCGGCAAGGGTCTGCAGCGGCAGCCCGAGCGCTGGGGTCAGGGCGCTCTCATCCATGCCAGCCTGTGCAAGAAGCTCACGCAGCAGCGGACCACCGACCGGATGCTCAAGCCATTGGCCCGCCGAACTCGTAGCAGTCAGCGGCTCGGATGCGTCAGGCATGCGGTCCTCCTGGTGGGGTGGGGTGACTAGATGAACAGCAACTGCGCTCCGTCAGTCATCTCGATGAAGTCTGCGGCGCTGATGATGTCTTCCACGTCGTCGCGCAGATCGGACATCGTGAGCTTGTTCATGTCTGCCGAAAGGCGGCATGCCCACAGATGACCTCCCGCCGCGACGATCTGGTCCAAGAAGTCAGGAACCTCGGGGACACCGATTGCGGCGATCTGCTGCTTGAGCATCTTGGTTGCCATCCCAGTCATGGCCGGCGCGATGGCCTGGGGAATATGCCCATCGTGACCGGGTAGATGCAATGCGGTGTTGCCGGCGGGGCTGAACTGCAGGTTGTTCATGCGCGACTTGGTGATGAGGTCGAATCCCCAGAAGGTGAAGAACAGGTGTGTGGTCACACCCTCACCCAGCGCCGCATTGCCCAGAATCAGTCCGGGATACGCCATATCCAGGTTGCCTTTGGAGCAGATGATCGCCAATGTGCGGTCGGGGTTTCCGGAGTCGAAGTTCGGAACGAGGCTCGGTGTTGTGGTCATGTCAGACTCCTCTAGACGCAGCCCTTGGGCTTTGGCAGGCCAGCGATATAGGCCATCTTCTTTGCGGGCTTCTTGGGGAACAGCGCGAACTGCTCCTTGACGGGTATGCCACCGACGGTCTGGACGCGTCGCGTTGTGGCGCTCTCGCCTTCGGTTTTGTAGTCCTCGCGCAGAAACCTCAGGACCTTCCAATGCTCATCGGTCAGGTCGACGTCAATCTGCTGAGCCAGGACTTTGGCGATGTCCTCATTCCACTCGTCGTACTCGGTGAGGAAGCCTTCCTCGTTCACGTGGACTTGCTGACCGGCAATCTCAATGACTGGCATGGTGATCGCTTCCTTGACTTGTAGGAGTCGTGTTCTTGCCCGACATCGACATCAGTGCCGGGATCGGGATCGGGCGACCTTTGAGCAGCAGGTGCCAATACACCCAGCGAAATCCGAGCTTGCCCAGATGATTGGCCCGTGTTTCCTTGAGCAGTGACAAAGGTCCGATGCCTGCCCACGGAAACCTGCCAGTAAGCGGCTCTGTGTCGTAGTTGAAGTCGATGAGCAGCCCTTTGCCCTTGCCGGACTCGATGAAGCAGTTGGCGTGCCCGTCGAATGCCTTGGACATCGGCCTGCCCTGCACGAGGTCAACGAAATTCTCAGTGAAGATCTCCACTGAGAAGTGTGCAACTGAGCCCGCCTTGGAGGCCGGTATGTCTGAGGCATCGCCAAGAGCGAACACATTGTCGAAGGTGCGGGACTTGAACGTTCCCTTGTCGACCTTGACGTAGTTCAACTCGTCGACGAGCCCAGATCCGGAAAGAAAATCCGCGCCCATGTTGAGCGGAACTGTCACGAGCAGGTCGAAGGGGATCTCTCGCTCATCCATCGAGATCATGGTCTTGGTGTCAGTGTCGATTCGCTCGATGACAAAGTCCGGCTCTAGAGCGATGCCGCGCTCATCAAGCATGGAACCAAGTTGCGTGGATGCCACAGGTTTGGTGAAAGCACCCTCTAGTGGAGTCACGTAGGTGATCGACGAACGATCACGGATTCCACGATCCGCAAGAAAGGCATCGGCCAGGAACGCGAACTCCAAAGGAGCCACCGGGCACTTGATCGGCATCTCCGTCACATGAACGACCAAGCGTCCACCCGGCCAACTGGCCAACTTGTCACGCAGAGCGGTAGCGCCATCAAGTGTGTAGAAGTCAAAGACACTGCTGCGCCAGATCGATGGATCATCCATGCCGGGAGTCTGATCGGGGTGAGGCGAAGCGCCGGTCGCAATGATCAGATAGTCATAGGTAATGGACTCGTGATCGGCAAGCAGCACTCGGTTGGCTGCTGGCTCAACAGCCACGACCTCACTGAGGATCAACTCAACCTGCTTGTTGAGGAATGCCCGGCGATCCTTCACCAGGCCCTTGGGCGCGTACTTTCCAAATGGCAGCAGTAGCAGTCCTGGCTGATACAGGTGCTCACTGCTCTGATCGACGACTGTGACACGCCATTGCTCACCTGGCAGGTGCTTGACCAACTTGTTCGCCGCCATCGTGCCGGCAGTTCCGCCTCCGAGGATGAGAATCCGCTTCATGGCTCCTCCTCTTTGATTCCAGCCTAGAACTGTGCGGTGAGGGGAACGAGGGTCTTTATGCCCTACCTGCGGGGCAGGACAAGGAGTCCGAAGTGAAAGCGGATTCGATGCAACTTCTGCGTCTATTGTTGGTGCAGAGATGAAAGCGAGGAACTGCAGATGACTTCAACACCGCAGGCAACGCACGACAGTGCGACAGCGACACGACTGACCGGTATCAGAAGGTGGAATGTCATCGCCGGATTCGCTCATCTTGCGCAGATGATCGCTATTTTGGTGCTGGCCAACGACTTCAGCCTGCCAGTGACTGCGACATACATGACCGGTCCTCCCGGTACCGCGCCATCTGACCCTGTTGTGATCTTTGATTCCAGAGTCGCCTGGGGCGTTGCGCTCTTCTTCGGTCTCTCAGCACTCTTCCACTTCGCGGTGTCGGTGCCGTACTTCTATCGGAGGTACGCGGCCGGACTCCTCGCCCAGCACAACTACTTCCGATGGGTCGAGTACTCGATCAGCGCTTCGGTGATGATGGTGCTCATCGCCCAGCTCGTGGGCATCTCTGACGCGGCCGCGCTCATTGCCGTCTTCGGCGTGAATGCATCGATGATCTTGTTCGGCTGGCTGCAGGAGAAGTACGAAGCGCCTGGCGGCGGCGGGTGGCTGCCATTCGTCTTCGGCTGCATCGCGGGCATCGTTCCGTGGTTGGCGGTGGCCTTGTATGTGATCGCTCCGGGATCAGCGACAGATGTGGAACCGCCGGCCTTTGTCTACGGCATCATCATCTCGCTGTTCATCCTCTTCAACTCGTTCGGGATAGTTCAGTTTCTGCAATACAAGCGAGTTGGCAAGTGGTCGGACTACCTCTACGGCGAACGCACATACATCACGCTCAGCCTGATTGCGAAGTCGCTGCTCGCTTGGCAGATCTTCGCTGGCACCCTCGCGCCAGGTTCATGACCCAGTCAGCATCGTGAACAGCCGTCTCGATGTCTGCTGAACACTGGAGGTTTCCTGAGGTAGCTGGACGCGACCTCCTTGGGAACGACTACCGCCTGCCGCTGGATTTTCCGGCCAGGATCAGCATTGCTGTCATCGCCTTCAAGCAGTGGCAGCAAGTACAGGTCGATGCGTGGATCGCCAGGTTGGCGGAGGATGGCTTTCCGCAGACTCCGCGCGGTGGCACTGATCTTGATCGGGTTGTGCTCGAACTGCCTGTGCTGTCGGGGCGCTATCAAGTGGTGCGTCGATTCATCGATGGCGGCATGGCAGCCAGCATCCGTGATCCGGACATCCTGGCGCGCACGATCACGATCTATGGCTCGGTGGACTCCCTGTGTCAGCCGCTGGGCATCACTACGCGGGAGAACGTCTCGGTTCGTGCAGTACGACGCAATGGCTCGGTGGTGTGGGGCGTAACAGGTGAGGTAAGTGAGCAGGCAGTGGCCAGCCTGCTGGATGCTCTGGCCTGATTGGGCATCTCACTTCATCGCCCGCATCTGACGTTCAATCCTGCATGAACAAGCGCTCCTTCCAGCCGCAGGCGGTTGCCGGTATTCCCTGCAGTTCCATCCACGTCCCATCCATATTGCGCAACGAACTGTGCTGCTGACACTTCGCGACCATCTCAATTGCAAATCAGTTAAGGGTGAAGGTGTTCCGGGAGGGTTCCAGACCGCAGGTGGCGTGCCGTTGAGCGGCGGCGGAGAGAGCGGATAGCGTGAGGGCATGCGCGTCGGACTGCTTGCCTACGGGGCTATCGGCCATGAGCACAACCTCGCCGTCCAGATGACCGACGGACTGGAGCTCACGGCAGTCTGCGACACCAACCCGGAGCGCCTTGCGGCCGCTCTCGCGCTGGCTCCCGACGCCGTCGCGTTCGCGGATGCGACACAGATGCTTGACTCGGGGATGATCGACCTCGTCGTTATCTCCACGCCGCCAAACACGCACTACGAGTGGGCCAAGGCGGCCCTGGCCCGTGGCATCCACGTGGTGCTCGAGAAGCCGATGGCGCTGACGGTGGGACAGTGCGACGAGCTCATCGACCTGGCCACCACGGCAGGCCTCACGCTCGTGGTCTATCAGAACCGGCGTTTCGACCGGGACTTCGTCACGTTGCGAAGGCTCATCCGCGAGGACGCCATCGGCGAGGTCTTCCAGTACGACAGCTTCGTCGGCGGCTACTCCCGACCATGCGATTACTGGCACTCGGATGCCACAGTGTCGGGCGGCGCGATCTTCGACTGGGGCTCACACTTCATCGACCAGATCCTGAACGTCTTCGACCGGCCCGTCGCGCACGTGTCCGGGGTCAACCACAAGCGTCACTGGCTGCATGCCACGAACGCCGACCACGCCGTCGTCACCATCACCTTCGTCGATGGGACTCAGGCCACCTTCACCCATTCGGACCTCAGCGCCGCGCGCAAGCCGAAGTACCACGTGCTGGGCACCCGGGGAGCTATCGTCGGCGACTGGGATCCGGCGGGCGAGCCTGCGGTGGCTGACCTACCCGCGCTCATCCACCTCTACGGAATCGACGGTGCGCGCAGTGACGTCGCGCTCGACTCCGTCGATGCGTACGAGTTTCACCGGGAGCTTTCGGCTCATCTGGCCACCGGTGCACCGATGCAGGTCAGCACGCGACAGTCGCGCGACGTGGTCGCCGTGATGCAGGCGGCTGAGGAGTCGGCGCTCGACCAGGGGCGCCCCGTGGTTCCTGCCATAAAGGCCTGAGGACCCTCGATGCGAGACGTGGGCTGGGGGGTGCTCGGAGCGGGCTGGCTGGTGACGCAGGCAACCGGCGAGGCCCTGAGCAACGCGGTCGGGGCTCGCGTCGTGGCGGCGGGAGCGCGCGATCTGGACCGAGCCCGCAGCGTCGGCGCACTCCGTTCATACGACTCCTACCGTGCCGTCATCGAGGATCCCGAAGTCGAGGCGGTCTACGTCTGCCTGGCCAACGACGCCCACCTGCCGATGATCCGCATGTGCATCGAGGCCGGCAAGCACGTCCTGTGCGAGAAGCCCATGGTGCTCTCAGCCGACGATGCCGAGTCGGTGTTCGGGCAGGCCGCGGAGGCAGGGGTGATGCTCGTGGAGGCCACCTGGTCGCGCTGGCACCCGCGCATGCGGCGCATCGTTGAGCTCGTGACGCACGGAGCGATCGGCGACATCGACTCCTTCCTCGGCACCTTCACCGGGGTGGGCCCGGCCCCGGACAACTACCGGAACAGTCCCGACATGGGCGGCGGCGCCCTGTACGACGTGGGCGTCTACCCCCTGCATGCACTGCTCGCCTGCCTGCCCGAAGTCGAGGAGTTCGGCACCCTCGAACTGGAGCAGGTGCGCAGCGACCGTGGCATCGACCTGACGACAAAGGCAGCGCTGTCGTGGGGCGCTGGCACCCGCGCCACGATCATCGCGTCGTTCGAGATGCCGGCGTCGCAGCGTCTGGTGATCCGCGGCGCCGGCGGGGAGATTCGTGTGGAGGACGACCAGGCCTTCACGTCGTGGCGCACGACGAGCGAACTATGGATCAACGGCCGCATCGAGTCGTTCCCGGCCACAGACGCCTACCAGGTGATGTTCGAGGAGGTCAGTGCCAGCATCCGAGGGGAAGGCGGCTGGGTGCTGCCGGCGCGGGATTCCGTCCGGGTGGCACGCGCAGTCGACGCCTTGCGATAGCGATCGTGTCCGCGCCGCAGGTTCTGGACGAACGCATGGGTCAGGCGGCCGCCCCATAGCCAGTGCAGCCGTAGCCAGGAACGGGCCCGGGCACTGCCGGCTGATTCGCGGCCTTAGGCCCAGGACCCAGCAAATTCATCAGAGCTGTGCGGTGCGGTTCAGGGAGCACGCTCATCGGGCACACAGTCTTCCCGTTCACCTGTACAGCGAAGTCGAAATTGTGTGCAGTCGGAGTTCCCGATGTGTAGCCGATGAGGCTGCCCGCCTTCACCTTGACGGCAGTTCCGGGAATCTCCCGTTCTAAGTGCCGTGCGGTCGGATTTCCACTGTCATCGAAGCAGCTGCTGCACTGGTCGCCGAATTGGTAGGCAGCGCGGATATCGGGACGAGGGTTGGTGACATGGTTGAAGCGGAACAGGTCGTTGCACCCGGCAGTCTTGAACACAAGTTGGTAGTCATCTGATGGGAAGAATTTCGTCGCTGTGAGATGTCTGATCGTGATCAGAGTGCCATCGGCGGGGGCGTAGATAGGAATCGGCGTGTAGGGACTGCGCACCCAGACATGCGCAAAGCGCGGGTCGTTTGATTCCTCACCGTTGGTGATGCGCGCAACGTCAGCGGCGCCAAAGGGCGCTTGGGTGAATTGCGTGGTGGCTTGTGGTGAGCACGGTGCACCGGTTGAAGCACTTGGCGATGTGAGGTTCTGCCACACCAGCTTCCGCCCCACCTTGACACATTTCAAGGTTCCGTTGGGGATTCCCACTGTCTGACCGGCCTTGACGCAAGTGCCTCCGACCTTGTTGGTGGCGGAAGCCTGCCCGATGGGGACAAGAAGACTGAGCACTGAGATGAGTAGAAGGGTCAGTATGCGTTGCACAGAGCGTGGTGGCATGGATCGCATCCTTCACTACGAGTCTGCCGAATAGTCACACTTGGCCAGCACTGATTGATGTACTCACGTCCTCCTGGTTGCAGATAGCGGCTCGCTTGGGTTCTTTCAGGGCATCGACGCACTGTGGACGGCCTGGGCCGGTGCATTGCAAGCTGGCGCAAGAACAATCGGTTGGTGGGTCGCCGGGGGCTCGAACCCCGAACCTACGGATTAAAAGAGGATTTGGACGAAACTTCAACACCCCAAAACGCTTGAAAACAAAGGGTTTTCGCGCACCAAGGCACACTGAGAACCAGCCAGATTCGTAAAGAAAGGGCCAAGAAAGGGCCACAGATTGGTTGCAATCGGTTCAAGAGACATTTCATCGCACTCAACACATCTCAGCTGGAGCTGGAGCAATCCGCTTCAACATAGATCCGCTTTACGCGGAGGCCTCAGACATCTCTGAAAGAATGTGCAGGACTGTTGCACCCAGACCCGTGACGGCGAACGTTGTACCGCCGACACCCATGCCCTCTTGGTTTGCGCCGCCACCATCGAAACCTGTATCTGAGATGAAACCGGCGTTTAAGAGCCCCTGCACACCAAGAATCACAAGTTCTGGGCGCATGTTCATGACGTATGTGAGTCTCCCGGTGTTCCATCGAACATCACCACGCGCACAGGTGGGATCGACATCGCTGGCATCTTTCGTCATGAGTTCCAAAACCTGGACGTGTGCGGGTCCAAGATTCTCAACCGCGGCCATCATCGTTGCCGCCTCATCGATCTTGGAACTATCAGACAAGGCATCGCCAAGGAACCCCGCCAGCATCATGAGAGTCTTGTCGTACCCGTTCATACCAGCTGCGTACTGCAGGCGAACGATGAGCGGCATAAGCCTCGGATTTCCATCGAGCACTTCCTTGAGATCTTCAAGATCCATGCGTGCCCTCTTTGTGGCCATCTTGAGCGATTTCGAGAAGATTCGCGCCCATTCCACTTGGACCGCGCGCAGTACAGGCTCGACGAACGGCGCGACGAGCCCGCCCCAAGGGACGATCCCCGCCGCGGATGTAGCTGCCATCACGGCAAATGAGTCATCAGGCTTATTCACAAATACACAGCGTAGATGGCGATGAGTCTGACGCACTCTTGAGAGAGTCAGCGGGCGATGTAGCGGCTCCCCCGCTTTAGCCAACACTCACAGATGGCCGCCCGCCGTCACCAGCCGCTATCTTGTGACGGCGATTGGGCATGCGCTGAAGAGATCCGTGGTGGGAGTGTGTTGAATGCCGCTGAATATTGGATTGTGGCGAGTCGACGGTGTGGTGCAGAGCGTCCCCTCAACCGCTATGCCATCCGAGGCGCGACTAGAGACTCTCATTGAGGCAGATCCGGCCATCCTGGGACAGCCTTTGCTGTTGATAGGTCGTCAGGTGACGACGTCGCACGGCAAGCGCGTAGATCTTCTTGCAATAGATGGCGATGGTGCTATCCATGTCATTGAGCTAAAGAAGGACATGACTCCGAGGGATGTAATTGCTCAAGTATTGGACTACGGCTCGTGGGCACAAGGGCTTACGCACGAAGACGTGGTCTCCATCTACAGCGCGTATGCCCCCGAGCGTCCACTTGAAGTCGCATTTGATGATGTCTTCAAGATCCCGTTGCTCGACGAACTCAATACTGGGCATTGGCTCACCATCGTCGCGGGCGACATCGACCCGGAGAGCCAAAGAATTGTGGAGTACTTGGCGACCTATGACCTGCCGGTGAACGTGGCGTTTTTCCGCTATTTCGCCGACGAGGGCCGCGAATATCTCGCGCGCACATGGCTGATCGAACAAGCACAGGAAGCCGGTCGCAGTATTACCGGCCCGCACAAGAGCAAAGAGCCGTGGAACAACAAAGACTGGTACCTGTCCTTCGGAGAGGAACCCAACGGCCGATCCTGGGAAGACGCCCGAACACACGGATTTGTCTCAGCAGGAGGTGGAGACTGGTACAGCCGCTCTCTGATGCAGGTGCCTGCGGATGCACGTGTCTGGGCCTGTATTCCCAAAACCGGGTATGTCGGCGTCGGCATCGTTACTGGTCCCGCCCAGCCATTCAACGACAGCCCCATCGATAGGGCAAATCTCATAGGCAACTACGAGCACATTGGCGGCGACGAGTGGGTCTTGCCGGTCGAATGGCTAAAGACTGTCCCACGCAACGAAGCGGTCTGGGTCAAAGGCATGTTTGCCAATCAGAACAGCGCCTGCAGACTCCGCAATCAATTCACCCTTGAACACCTATATTCGACTTTCGCGATTGGCGGCGGTGATCAATGACGGTGCTGATTCGCGACGCAGCAGGTGGGTGGCGTGAGCCAGCGGAGCATGGATACGAGTCCGAAGCTTCACTCCAGCAAATTCTCTTCGAACACCCCAGCCTGGTTCCAGGAGTTGAGGGCGCAACTGTTGCCTGTCGCGAGTTCCGCAGCGTCGCCGGATTCGCCGACGTCATCGTCCTTGATAGTGAGGGAGCGCTGACGCTCGTCGAATGCAAGTTGGCAAGCAATGCTGAAGTTCGCCGCGAAGTAATCGGACAAGTATTGGACTATGCCGCACGCCTCTGGCGCATGCCTGTGCAGGAATTCGAACGAGCTTGGATCAATGCCGACCCCAACAGCCAGTCCCCGTTCACAGTTCTGGGTGATGACGATGGACGCATCAGAACAGCCTTGCAAGACAATCTCCACGCAGGTCGATTGAACCTCGTGCTGGCAGTAGACCACCTCAACGACGATCTCAAACGCATCGTCGAATTCCTTAACACCATCACCGCATCCACCACCGGTGTAATCGTCGTCGAATTTGCTCGGATGCGAGACGGACAAACCGAGATTCTCATCCCATCCGCGTACGGCATGGAACTCGTGGAAGCCAAGAGCGCAGAGTCTCGAGCAACGCGTCCAAGTTGGACTGTTGACGCCTACTCCCAGTGGTGCGCACTCAACAATCCCGAAGGTCTTCCTGCGGTTACTGCGCTGATCAGCCAAATGCAATCGCTGGGATTCGACGTCCAAGGAGGCCGGGCCGCCACGCCTTCGCTCAACAGCGGACTCGATATCCCCGGCTTGGGACGCAAATACCCCATCTGCATGTACACAGACCCAAACCGCGGCGCGCTTATCGAGGTTCGATTCAGTGACTTCAAGAACACTCTGATGCTCGCGCAAGCACTTGCTGATGCCATCGAGGGAATCCCCAACATTCCCATCCCAGTACCCGCAGTCCGCGAATCTGGATACACACGCCGCCCCAACATTCCAGCAAGTCAGTTCACGCCTAGCGCAGCGATCGACGTGGCGACTGCGGTACGCACCGCGCTCTTGCGGCCATGGGACGAAGAACTGCCGTGACGACCTCACGTCAACCGAGCCTGGGACCGGACCCAGAACTCGCTGTTGCCTTCGCTTTACATCGCAATCCCGGAGCCCACGCACTGCTCCTCGGAGCTGGAGTCTCGACACCAAGCGGAATCCTGTCCGCCTGGGGGATCCAGCAAGATCTCATCAAACAAATCATGCACATCAAGAGCGTGCCGGCCGCGGACCCCCTGAGTTGGTTTGAACAGACATACGGCACACCTTCTACTTATGACGACCTCCTCGCTCAATTGGCTCCGACCAAAGGCGACCGGCAGGCACTCCTACGCACCTACTTCGAGCCCAAAGAAGATGATGTTGAAAATGGTCTGAAGATCCCTACAGTCGCCCACCATGCGATCGCCCGGCTCGTAGCCTCAGGTCGTTTGCGCATCATCCTGACGACCAACTTTGACCGGCTTGTCGAGACAGCCCTTCGAGAGGCAGGCATCGAACCTACTGTCGTCGCTCAGCCCTCCGACATAACTGGGCTCGCACCGCTGCATGCGATTTCCTGTCTTGTAGTACACCTTCACGGCGACTACCTGACCACCGCGGGGATGCTGAACACGAGCCTGGAACTCAACACCTACGTCGAAGCAGTCGATGGGCTGCTCGATCATGTATTACCAAACTACGGACTGCTCATCGCGGGCTGGTCGGGACGCTGGGACCCTGCGCTGCGGCAGGCGATTGATCGCAATCCCACACGCCACTATGGCACCTACTGGATCGATTCCAATGAACTCGTCACACCCGGACGCGAACTGCTTCAACGGCGCGACGCCATCTACCTTCAGGAGGACGCTGATCATTTCTTCGCTCGCCTCGCAGACGCAACTGACGCCCTGGCCGACACTGATGTACGCGACCCCTTGACAGTGACGATCGCAGTTGCCACCGCAAAGCGAGAGTTGTCAGGCCGACACACAGCCATCCCATTGCACGACGACATACAGACCGAATTCGCGAGGCTCCATGAAACGGAGTCGATCCGAGAGATAAACGTAAACGCAGCGGATCCGCAGGGCGAACACAAACTCCGACTGAGCGCAATTGAGGCTGCACTACAAGTGCCCATGGCGCTAGTAGCTACCGCTGCATATTGGGGAAATGAGCAGTCGGACGAATACTGGATCGGGGAAATTTCGCTGTTGGCCGTCCGTCCTCGATTGAGCGGAGTTACCTCGCTTATTAATCTGTCACGGTTCCCTGCGTGTGCGCTGCAATACACAGGTTGTCTGGCGGCCATCGCTGCCGGACGATTCGATCTGTTTAAACGCCTCATTGATGAGCCTGTAACGGAGAACGATCGCGGCGACGTAGTACCAGTTATCGCGGAATTGACACCTCAAAGAACTTTGAACCTCGTCAGCAGACAGAGCCAATCCACATTTGCGGATTCAAATCACCACCTGTTTCAACTCATTCGGCCCCTGGCAGTCGATGCACTGGGCCTCGCTTATGAGCGTTTCAGAGAAGCCTGGGAAATGTTGGAGTACCTAAAGTGGGTGGAAATCACGTACTCCATACTCCAGAAGTCCGCCGACATGACTCCCCTCACTGATCTGGCAGGGCAAATTCAAGCCATCGAGCAACGGCTAGCTGAAGGCAAATCTGACTATCCCGACCAGGCACGTGACCAGATCGCCAAATTGCGGGAAGCCCAGCGAAATCAACGCCAGAAAGCTGCGGCTGCCGTGCCTAGAGACGATATCTATGTTCGATACGTCTCAAGAGAATTTGGATATGAAACACCCGTAGCCCGTCCTCTGCAGTACCAAGTCCAGCGCCAAGGCAATGAAGCCGTGCTGATGCGTGCAGGCATTTGCGGCGGCAGCGCCGCCTCATTCCTTGAAACCGCCAACATCATCGACGCACGGCTCAATGAACATGGCGAATCATTGGCATACAACGCATTGCCGCCCGGGGGCGGAGCGGTTCCGATGGGCCCGTTTTGGCCTAACGACCCACAGGCTGTCGAGCGCTGACTGCACGGCGAATGAATTTGTCAGGGCACTACTAGTTCTTAGAGGTATGCCATCGACGATTCGGCGGGAAGACGGATGGAACTCATGCACCCGTTCATGCTCCTACCTCATCCACGTGATCGAAGAACACCACCATTCGTGCGGCGATCGCCCCACCCAAAGAATTACGGCAGGCTCCAATCCAAATAGTTGTGTCCAAGGGCCACCAATAGGAAGCATGATTGGTACTCAGAAATATCCGACATGGCGGGGATGTCTCCTTCCGCTCTCAATTGCGACGAGGCACAGCAGACGGGGAGGGCCAGTGTGAACAGTGGTCGAATGAGTGTGGGAATGCCGATTAATGGTGAAGCCGCAGAGGATCGCGTAATCGAGTCATTCACTACCTGGTGTGAATCGAATGGCATCCGGGTCAATCTCCTTGAGCGCCCTGACCGGCTTGTTGCGAGTGCCCGCTCAATTCCTGAACTCACCAGCGATGGTCTGGTTGCGCTTGAGGTCGATGGCCTGACGCGACAATGGTCTGTAGATGTCATGTCCCTTGCGGAACCAGCGTCGCATCACATCGTTCCAAACGGTCTGGTTGACCGCCTAGATGCAATAGCACTGCGCTTCGGGGTCTCTTTTCGAGTTGAAGGTGACAGTCCCCAACCCAACGAGCTAGCTGGACTAGCCAAAGCCGTCGAATTGGAGCTCGCCACTCAAGGAAACGAGGGCTATCTGCAGTTTAGTGGTGTGAGCGTCTCGTGGTTGCCGACGCCGCCGGGTGAAGCCCCCCGGACGATTATCGAAGCCCTTTGGCTTGAAGCATCATCTGCGCTACTAAGCGACCAAGTCAGGGATCAGATTCGTGAGCCATTGATTAAGAAGGCACAACGTCAGGCACGCAGAGGCAAGGAGGCGGGTTGTTACACGGCCGTGTTGTTGGATTGGGTCGGTCATGCGGGCATTGCTCAGGGAACATTTTGGCTGCCGCAAGACGCATTCACGATCAAGCAGGCTGTCAAAGAGGTTCTCGCTGGCGTCGAGCACAACCTTGATGCCGTATTGCTACTTGATCGCGAGGGCGTATGGCACCTCCTGTACGGAGAGTTTCCTCGTCCGGCTGATATGCAGTAGGTGTGTCTGCTGCGAGTGGAACAATGCCGCCATCCGGCTAGCTGCCCGCCAAGCAAGAGATTCGGGCCGGTATCCGAGTAATTGAAGAGACCGCGTGCTGAAGTATTTGATCTGTACTCAGTCGCGCGTCAACTACTCGTTGGTAGTTCCGGAAAGCGCCTCCGCAATTGCAGCGAACTCGTTCAGTGCGGCCTGTAGCTCCTCCACGATCTCCTGAGCAATGATCTCGGGAGCTGGGAGGTTTTCAGCGTCCTCAAGTGAGTCGTCCTTCAGCCAAATGATGTCGAGGTTCGCCTTATCCCGCGCCATCAGTTCGTCGTATGTGAGGGACTTGAATCTCTCGGACTCCGCGCGTTTGTGTTGCTTGCCTGGCTTGTAAGAATCAACAAAGTCCTGAAGATGCTCCCGGCGCAGCGGGTTCTGCTTCATGGTGAAGTGCTCGTTGGTGCGGAAGTCGTAAACCCATAACGTCTGCGTCCACGGATCTTCAGCAGCAGGCCTCTTGTCGAAGAACAGCACATTTGCCTTTACGCCGCCGGCATAGAAGATCCCGGTCGGCAGCCGAAGGAGAGTGTGGACGTTGAACTCGCGTAGGAGTCGGCGGCGAAGAGTCTCCCCGGCCCCACCCTCGAATAGCACGTTGTCTGGCAGGACCACTGCGGCTCGACCGTTGATGTCCAGAATCGTTTTGATGTGTTGCAGGAAGTTCAGTTGCTTGTTGCTGGTTGTGACCCAGAAATCGTCTCGGACGATCTCAAGATTGTTCTTCGACTCGCGCCCATCGGCACCAATCATCGTCACGCTGGATTTCGTTCCGAAGGGCGGATTCGCAAGGACAACCGAATATCGAGTGCCTGGATCAGCAGTGAGGGAGTCTTTCACTTCAATAAGGCTTTCCCCGTCGGCAGTTCCGATCCCATGAAGGAGCATGTTCATCGATGCCAGCCGAGCTGTTCCGTCAACCAACTCCACACCGTGGACGAAGGTGTCTCGCAGGTGCGTGCGTCGGTCCGGACCAAGATTCTCGACATCCTGCGTCGCGTACTCATATGCAACGAGAAGAAACCCACCCGTCCCGCAAGCTGGATCACACACCGTGTCATCAACGGACGGACGGACGACATCAACGATTGCATGGATCAGCGCGCGCGGAGTGAAGTACTGGCCGGCACCCGACTTGATGTCTTCTGCGCCCTTCTGGAGCAACTCTTCGTATGCCTCACCCTTGAGATCTACTCCTGACGCTGACCAGTTTTCCTTGTCGATTAAATCCACAATCAGGCGTTTCAGTTTCGCTGGGTCTTGGATCTTGTTCTGTGCCTTGCGGAAGATGACGCCGAGGGTTCCCCTCGCCCGGCCGAGGGTTTCCAGGATGTGACGGTAGGTCTTCTCAAGCTCTTCGCCATCAGCATCCAGGAGCCGCTGCCAGGAGCAATCAGCTGGAACGATCCGCTCAGGATTCAACGGACGAGTTTCGCGCTCATGCGCCATCTTCAGGAACAGCAGATAGGTGAGTTGCTCGGTGTAATCAATGGTCGATACACCATCGTCCCGAAGGACATTGCAATACGACCACAACTTGTCGACAAGACGGCGCGACTCAAGCATTCATTTGCTCCAAGTGGTTGGTTGGCAGGTTGCCCGTGAACGCGGCACTCAACAGTGAATTCCTCAGCGCACGCGCCCGACTGATTGCAACTTCGACCGAGGCCGAGAGGTGCTCGCTTCCTTGCGCCATCGCATCGGCGACCCGGACAACCTCGTCCTGATCGGAACTATTGATCGGCACAGGAATCATGATCGATAGGAGGTTCGCCTGGGAAATATTTCGCATCGAGTCTTTGGTTCCAGTCGCTAGCTGAGAGATTTGTGCTCGTGTCGAAGGGGAGCGAAGTACCGTGATTAACCACCGTGGGTCGACTCCTTGTGATGGCACGATCCTCAGACTCTTGTCACTTAGCAGCAATCTTGGCGGCTCCTCAGTGACGAATACGGGCGCGCCAACGTATTCGACCGTATTCGCTCGACTGACGAGAATGTCGCCCTTATGAATTTGATGACGAGTATCAACTTCTCTTCCAGAAGGGACGGTCTTGTTTTCCCTTGGGCGAAAGGCACCCCAAGTCAAAGCGCTCACCCTGACAATTCCCCACTCATCATCAAGTGATGGTCTTGGAATGCAAGTGAAAGATTTTCCGGCCTCGATACGCGAGACAACCGTTCGTAGGGGCGCCTGAATGGTTGGAACGCACTGACACGCGTCACGCTGGGAGGCACGCGCTAGGGACCGTTCCATGACTTCCACCGCATGTAGTGATTTCTCGGCGGCACCTATTCGACTGATGTGCTCTTCAAGAACGGCGACGATGCGTCGCTGCTCGTCGTACGGTGGGACAGGGATCTCGCTCGCCATGTAGTCCGTCATCCTGATGTTGCGAATATTTGTTGTCGCGGTCTGTAGCGGAACAGTTCCACCAGTCAGCTGGAAATACGTCAGATACAGATGCAAGTAACGGGGTAAAACCACGTCATGTCTCGGACGCATCAACTGCATGAAGTTCGAGCAGATTGTCGAGTCAAGTGGCTTGTCGATCAGTGCAACCCGACCCACTGGGCTTGTCGGACCTCCACCCGATTTCTCCAAGAGGAGATCGCCTTCACGCAACTGACGAGACTCGAACTGCTTAACAGTTATCGAACGGACTGCGGCTGTTGAAGTATCCAGCCCACCATTCGGCTTCAGTTCAGTTACCCGAATGACGCTCACCCTAACGTCGGCTGTTCCGTCTGGTTCGCCCCAGACGCCACCGATGGACTTGTCCAAGAGTTCTGCCAGCGGCGTCCTTGCCCAGCCAAGTGGTATTTGGCTCACGCAGTCAGCCCTTGGGCAAGGTTGCCGAGGATGATCGCGACTGTTGCACCGAGGTCACGTACGGCTCCGTCAGTTCCACCGCGTTCGGTGAACGGTGGCAGGTCGAGGTCGGTTGTGTGGAAGTCGCCGGATTGGACAACCACGTCTCTTATTTTCTCTAACCACCACATTTCCGTATCAGTGAAGTCGGTGCCTGCTAGTGCTTGTTGGGCGAGCCAGTTACTCCACCGATGCTCGATAGTGCTGGCGTAGGGCACGAGTTCGTTGTCATAGCCGAGGGCAAAGCGGATGAGTCCGATGAGGTCGGTGGTGGTATGGCGGGCGGAGTGCTGAACTCTTCCTTCGTCAATGGCTTCGTATGCATGCCAGAGGCTGTCCACTGTCCATCGGTAGGGCGGGCGTTGAATGCGATCCGCGAGGTCGCGAAGTTCGTTGTATGCGACCTTGGGCGCCTTGGGTTGGGAGTAGACGGTCTCGATCGCGGAGATTTCGTCGCGGTGTTCGTCGAGGAAGGCCCGCCACGAGGTGACTGTTTCTCTTGCTCGGTCCCGGTCGATACGACCGGAGGCTTCGATGAGTGTGTCCTTGGAGGCTTCGTCGATGAGGAGGTCGTGCGCCGTTCTGAGTTCAAGGAGTCGCTGCCGTAACGGCGCGTTACCAGCGATGGGTTCAATGGCTTTCTGCACGAGCGAGCTCACCGCCGCCGCCTCGTCGGGCTTTCCGTCCTTCATTGGCGTGACGGCTATAGCTTCGGCAATCACGTCAGGGTCGGTGACCTTGGTCAGAGATGCGATCACTGCGGTGAACGGTTGGCCTGCGACCTGGTTGATCTCGGCACGCTCGGCAGGGGTGAGCTGGCGCTCCAGTCGTGCAAGGCGCGAAGCCAGCGTCGATGTTTCCTCCGCGTTGATAGTGAAAGTCGCCGCTTTGTCAAGGAGTGTCTTCAGGCTGACGGTGCGGTCGCGCTGTAGTGGTGGGTCGACGAAGGCGTGCTCAGTGACGCCTACTGCGTCGACGATGACGAACCTGTCCTTGGTCAGCGCGTCGGGGGTCATCGTTTGAAAAGTGGCGCTGTCAATAGTGCGAGCTCCGCGGCCCTTCATCTGCTCGAAGTAGGACGCCGAACGGACATCGCGCATGAAGAACACACACTCGATGGGCTTCACGTCAGTGCCGGTGGCGATCATGTCCACGGTGACAGCGAATCGCAGGGTTGAGGAGTTTCGGAACTGCTGAAGTAGGGCTTTGGGGTCTTTGGCGTTATACGTGATCTTTGCTGCGAAGTCGTTGCCCTTGCCGAAGATTTCCTTGATCTGCGTGACGATCTCTTCGGCGTGGTTATCGTCCTTGGCAAACACGAGAGTCTTGGGTACCACTGATCTGCCGGGAAATACTTCGGTGAACAGTCGATCCTTGAATGCGGTAAGCACAGTGCGGATCTGGTCTTTGCTCATGACTTTGCGATCGAGTTCGCTGGAGCCGTAGAGCACGTCTTCGTCTAGGGCCTCATATCGTTGACGGCGGGTGCGCCTATCCATGACCGGGACCACGATGCCCGCCTCAATCGTTGAGCCGGCCTCCGTGATTTCAGTCTTGATTCTGTAGATGTCGAAATCAACATTCACACCATCTGCCACGGATTCGGTGTAGGTGTACTCGGCGACAAGATTCTGATTAAAGAAGGCGAACGTTTGCTTCATCGGAGTAGCCGTCAGACCGATGACATGAGCATCGAAGTACTCGATCACCCCCCTCCACAATCCATAGATAGATCGGTGGCATTCATCAACAATCACCAGATCAAACGCCTCAGGTGGCAGCAAAGGGTTGTACTGAATTTCTACAGGAGAATCGGGCGTGAATTCATCGATGTTTGGGTCGTCAGTGTCCTGTAATTCCTGACCTTTCAGTACTGACCAGACGCGCTGGATAGTGGAGATGACGACCTTGCTCGACCCAAGAGTGCCTGCTGAGGTGAGCTTGTCGACGTTGTACAACTCCGTAAATTTTCGGCCGTCATCTGGCGTGGTCCAGTCCCTGAACTCGCGAAGCGTTTGATCGGCGAGGTTGTTGCGGTCAACCAGGAACAGCACGCGGTTCACTCCACCGAATTTCAAGAGTCGGTAGCACTCGGCCACAGCCATGCGGGTCTTGCCAGCGCCCGTAGCCATCTGTACCAGCGATCGTTGTTTTCCGCTCGCCATGGAAGCTTCAACCGCCCTCACGGACCGCTCAGATGCTGGACGCAAGTCATAGTCGTCGAGCGCTGGCATCCGGCGTACCTTGCCGCGCCAGGTGGCGGCCTCAGGGTCTGTTTCCGCATCACGAATGAACCGAGCCAGTGTCTCGGGTCGAGGGAACGCGAAAACCAGTCGCGATGCTGGGTCCGGGTCAAAGAGGTTCGTGAAGACAGTTTCTGAACCGCTGGCCTCAAACAGGAACGGAAGCTGACCCTCGACCAGGATCGAGCCGAGCCGCATCTGAGGCGGGAGCCCTTGGGCGTATCTCACGGTTTGCCATTGCACGCCTGTAAGCGTCGTTCCCTCGGGTTTGGCCTCGACGACGCCAACAACGCGGCGTTGGACGTACAGGAGATAGTCCGCGCGACCAGCGTCTCCCAGCGTGACTTCCCTGACGGCTACGCCCTCGTGGTTCACAAGGTCTACGGCGTCCTGGTTGCAGACGAACCAGCCGGACTCTTCGAGCTGTCGATCAATCGAGATGCGGGCGCGTGCTTCCGGCGTAAGACCTCCAGGTGTCATACACCCCCCTTATCCCGACCGGATGAGAGGCTACTAGTCAGTGCTCGTTTGTCTCTGAAGGAATCCAGCAGTTGGTGCCCACACGGGGAAATCCGATTGACAACAGCCATCACGCGAGGCGCCACTACATGGGCCGTGGCTTCAGAACCGCCGCCACTCACGCGCGGTGGGGCAAGATTGCGTCGTGGCAGATGACGGCGAGATTGACGAGGAACGGAAGCCGATTGTGTCCGCATTTCCAGCGGAGGGTGGGGACGCCTATCTAATGCTTGCGCAGGCTCGATTCGACCAACAGATGGCGACTTGGGATGCCTACGATGCCAAGGCGAACAACCACCTCTTAACGGCAGTCGCCGAGGCTGCATTTCTACTTGCCTTATTGGCGTTGAAGCCGCCGATGACCCACCACCCGACTGTTGTGTCTTGGATCGGGCTCGGCCTAGCAGCGCTCGGGGCTGTTGCTGTTGTCTCGCTAGCTTGGATTGTCCAGCGTGTCCAAAGCGTGGACTCGTACCCAACGGCTGCTGATGCCTGGGGAGCAGCGTGGAGTTCGAACCGAGAAAACGAGTCTGTTGCTTGGCAGTTGGCGCGCTCGCTAGAAGTGGCTTACGAAAACAATTGCCCAGCAGTTAAAACCAAGGCAACAATGTTGCGCTATTCAGGCTGGGCCCTAGTAGTCATGACGGGAGTATCCACGGCGACAGCGATATCGCTCGTCTATACCTAACCAGCTAGCCGTTCTTCTGGATCTTCTCCGGAGGCGCTGTAGGAGCCGGAGGCGGTGGAGGTGGGGGCGGGGGCGGTGTCTCGTCGCTATCGGCCATCATCGAGTCACCTCGGTCGCGGATTCAGTCTCTTGGCTGCGCTTTTGGGGTTCGGGGGGCGCGAAAGCCGGAGGTGGATCTGGAGGCGTTGAATCCGGCGGCGGTTGCTCGCTCATGCATCCAGTCTATTTCGTTATGCACATCGTGCGGCGAAGGCACGTGCGGAGGCTCGGATTTCGTTCCAGATTGGGGCTGGCCACACGCTCATTCTCTGCCCAATTCGCTGTACAAACGGTACCCATCGCGGCTGACGTCTTGGTGCGTGGACGCTCGCCGTAGCGCTTCTAGATCGGATTCAACACGCAATCTAGAGCTCGAACTGGCCGAATCTCTCGTCGACTCAGTGGAAATCGCATCAACATTCGAACCACAGAATCTTGAGCGATCGCAAAAAAGAAGTTCCTCTCGCCCGTGAACTTGCGAGGTACCGGACACCCCGCACGGTTGTATAAGAATGACGCCAAATTTGAAGCAAGTGCCAATCGTCCAAGAACCAGAATTCAATCCAAGGCAACCATCACATTTCACAAGTCAAAAATCCAAGAATGCAACTCAAGTCATCCCATTCCAATCCACGCCCAACAGACAAGGCACGAACCACTCAACAACTGAAATCATCTATCCGGCTTGGAATCCGGATTCTCGGTGGACACGATGACCGCGCACGCGAAGGTGACGACCATCGCCCACACCGCCGCCGGCATGGGCCAGGTCTGGTACCGGGTCACTGGATCGACAGGAGTCTCGGGGAGGCAAGCCGCCTATCGAACGGGCACTGGCCAGGTAGGTATTCGGCGAGTGCGGTTTGTGGGTTCTGGTGCAACAGCAGATTTGCTCGGGTTCCGGCCAGGTGAATTCGTTGAGTCTGAGACAGACCTCGCGATCATCGAGGAGTCGTTCACTGGAAGCCGTCTGACCTACGGAGTCAAGACTCAGCGATCGCGTTTGGCGCGCGTGCCGGCATCTCCCATCCGGTTGCTCGCAGACTCTGCGATGGGCAAGGCCGGAGTCAGGCCAGAGCAGGTGTTCGTCTCACGAGACGCAAGCAACTGGTGGCGGGCGCTTGAGCGGGCCGACGCAAGGGATCGATCGGTGTCATTCCTGACTGCGGCCGGCGTGCTGCGTGCACTGGAGCGACACGGCATCGGTGTGGAGCCCGACAGCTTGCACATAATGCTGAGCTGGCACTTGTGGAAATTACAGCATTCCCCGGTTGACGCCCGAGGGCGTCGCGGCAACCCTCCCAAGTGGATCTACACCGATCCACGTCCGAGAGTTGGTCCGACGCACCTTGAACACGGGCGGATGATCTGGGCGAGGCTGGCGAGCGAATCCTTTCGCCGCGAGGCCGTCGGCAACGCAGGCTATGAACTCACGCTGACACTTCCCAAGTCGATATCGCTGTTCGCCCTTACTGGCGACCCTGGCGATGCAGCTGCCTGGTTCGACGTCATGGAAGCCGGAGCGACTCGCGCGTTGGAGGCGCTGATGGCGGAAGCTGGCTTCTGCTCGTCGGGACATCGCGGCGATGGTGAGAACGTGCAGATCATGCCCGCGGATGGCTGGGCCGGATTCATCGCGACTGAGATCTCCTCGCGGGCCGGTGACCCCCACCTGCATGTGCACTGCACGCTGCCCAACCAACTCGTTGGCGCTGACGGGCTCGTGCGCACCATGGCCGATGGCGGCAGAGAGCTCATCATCAATGCCCCTCGGTTCGCGTCCTGGGGCCAGGCGTTTGTCATCGACGAGGCGCGCAAGCGCGGACTTATCGACGAGGCGTGGTTCGACCCAATCTCGTGGCAGTGGCAGGTCGGAGGATTCAGCGAAGACACGATCACGGCCTTCAGTCGCGGGCACCAAGGCGTGCTGGCCGAACTAGGTGAATCTGAGGATGAGCAGGCGATCACCGCACGCACGAGGTCGCGGCGTGATCGCGCGGCCAAGTCGCGAACAACCGCAGCGAAGAGCGACGAGCAGTTGTCGTGGACGCAGTTGCGCGCCATCGTCGAGGAGCGTGCGGCCGGCCTGAACCTGGACCTCGATTCTGAGCGTGCCACTAATGGCAGCGAGTTCCCGCCGCCTGGGATGTGGGAGGACTCCACCTGGGTGACCGAAGTTCTCGAGGTCGCATGCGAGCACGATTCGACTGCGTCTTTGGCCAAGATCCGAGCGTTGGTCGATCTCGCAGGAGCCGGATTGCCATCTGACGAGCGGTTGCGGATCACGCGCATGGTTCTGGAGCGGGGATTCGTCCGTGGGCACGAGTCCCGAGACCTGGGCATGAAAACCGGTGGGCAACGGTGGATCTCCAGCCGGGCCCTGGCCGAGGAGCAGTGGCTGCTTGCCACCTTCGCAGGTCACTGCCTGCTGCCGGCGCCCGAAGAGTTCTCGCAGCCCACGAAGATCGGATTGCGGTCCGCGTCGTCCTCGAATGGGTGGCTGCTCAGTGAGGAACAGGCTCAGGCAGTTTCCGCAATCGTTGATGGCACTGCCCCCATCACACTCATCGCGGGCGTCGCCGGCTCGGGCAAGACCACTGTGCTCCGTGCCGCGAGGGCCGCGCTCGAGTCGAGGCGCTCACGACTGCTCGTCGCATCGACGGCGACACTGGCTGCGTCGACTGCCGGGCACGAATCCGGGGGTAGTTGGGCGAATCTGGCCGCACTGCGGCGCGCTATCGATGCAGGCTCGCCACCACGCGCATCCCTGATCGTGATCGACGAGGCGTCCATGGCCGACGTCGTTTCGGTTGCCAGCATCGCGCGCTGGTGCATGGAGCACAACAAGCGCCTCGTGCTGCAGGGCGATCCCAGGCAACTCGGTGCCGTCGCAGCAGGGGACGCGTTCAGCGTGCTGTGCAAGCACTTTCCTGACCAGGTCGTCAGGTTGACAACGAACCAGCGCCAACGCACGGCCGATGGTCAGGCGATCGCCGCCGCTCTGCACGCTGGCGACATCGAGGCCGCCTGGGAACGGCTCAGCGCCAACGGCTCGGTTGTCGTTGCCCGACACCGCGAGCACAAACTCGACCTGCTCGCTGGCCTCGTGGTCGAGCAGGTCGCCGTACATGGTGCAGATTCGGTCACATGCGACGCGGTCACGAACGCCGAGGTCGATGACCTCAATGTGCGCATCCACGACCGGCTCATCGCCTCCGGCCAAATCGATGCCGCCAAGGCGCGTACTTACCGGGCTGCGTCCGGCGATACGCAACTCGGTGTCGGCACAGTCCTGCGGGTCACCAAACCGACACCCGGTAAAGACGGAGAGCGGCTTGTTCGAGGTGAACGCGCCAGAGTCATCGATGCCGGACGGGACCGGGTGCGTGTGCGCTTCGATGATGGCCGCGAGCGGTCCATGGCCCCGCGGATGCTGCTCGCCCACTTCGACTACGGCTACGCCGGAACGACCCACAAGGTCCAAGGGCAGACCAGCGCCGTCCACATCGGATCACTTGACCGCAACAAAGACCGTTCCAGCCTCTACGTCACAGCTACGCGCGGACGTGACGGCACGATCCTGGTCGCCGATGCCCGCGACTGGCTCGATACATCTGAGATGTCCAAGGCCCTCAACTGGAGTGCCGGCCAGCTCGATGACGAAGTCCTCGACCGAGTCCGGGCACACCTCACTGGCAAAGTCGAGTCGATTGACTCACCTACTCAAGCCCTAACTCCGACATGGACGAGGCCTTTTCAGTCGGTATCCGGGACGGGGATGGGGATGTCTCTATGACCGGCCGCAAGGCGGATTTCGGGAGGAGGTTGAAATATTCAATTGAGTTCCTCAAACCTACGTCAGTTTCGTCGGTGCGATCGTCTCCGGGCTGAAGGACTGCGTACGGGCAACCGGACCCATCTGCCGCCGGAAATCACCTGTCGTCGTTTCCCGAAGGTACTTGAGCAGAATTTCAATCCATAAGTCGAATGCATCCAAGTGAGCATCGTGACCTGCGCCAGGAATGTCAGCCCGCAAGGTTCCTGGGCGTCGCCTGATGAGTTCGGCCTTGTCTTCGTCAGAGAACAGACCATTCTCGGCGAACACGGCCAAGGTAGGCGTGGGCAGCGATTCCCATTCTTGCCACCGCGGAGGGTGCACCGCGGCAATGGTGGTTTGCATGATGTCGGGATCAAATCTGGGGCGAAGTCCCAACGGCGTGGACTCGAGATCTTCAATCAATGCGGCAGCCAATGGCGTGTCACCGAGAAATGAGCGGGCAGCGTCGGTGTCTGCAAACGGTGATGGCCAAGACGCGAAGTACTCGCCGATTTCTTGAGCCGTTCGTGGCTGGCTCTTACCCTCGGGATGACCTTCGAGCATCACGAGCGCATCGACTAGATCGGGGTGAGCGGCTGCCGTGAGGAATGCGGTGTGTGCACCCATAGATTGCCCGACGAGTACTACTTGCTGGCCGGGAAGTAAGTGGGTGATGACGCTGGCGACATCGCCGACGAAGGCTTTGCGCGCGAGATCTGCAGGTCGGCGTGTGCTGCGGCCATGGCCTCGTTGGTCGATCAAGATGACGCGAAATTCATTGGACAAGGCTGCGGCGGTTGGTTGCATTTCTTGGGAGCTGCCAGCAAGGCCATGCAGCAAGATGACAGCTGGTCCAACTCCACCGAAATCCAAGGCAGCAATGCTGACGTCAGACCGTCGGATGGTCACCTCTTTCACCGGCGTCACGCCAATCTGAACACGCTGGTAACGAGATCGGCTGTCCGCAACTGTGCGACACCAATTGAGATGAGGTCAGCCAATCGCTCATCTGACACTTGGGATACTGCGTCTTCCACGACCACGGTCCGGTAGTCGCGTTCGCTGGCTTCGAACAGTGTCGCCCGCGGGCAATTCGGCAGGTTGCATCCGGCAACTACGACAGTAGAGATATTGCGCTTGCTGAGAAACTCATTAAGCGCAGTTCGATAGAAAGCTCCCCAGCGAGGCTTGTACAAGATCCACTCCGAAGGTCCAACTGACTGCAACGCTCCGCGCAGTAACGCAGGCGAATCAAGATCCACGTGAGCTCGCAATAGGCCGTCGGCAAGCTGGCTGCCAGTTGTATGAGGCGCAACGATGTTCAAACCGCCTTCAACAGCGCTGCGTCGCGGAAGATCAACATCTTCGCCGCCAGGTACGTAGAGGCGAACGACGTGCACGATTGGTAGCCCTGCGCCGCGGTAGGCCTCAAGCACGCGAATGACATTGGGAAGTACGGCCGTAGTTCCAGCGATTTCAAATGGCGCACCATCCAGAAAGTCACGCTGCAAATCGATAGTCAGCAACACAGACCTTGGAAGTTCCGGTGTGAGGTAATCCTCGGTCATGGTCAATGATCTCCCACTTGAGCAGGTGGCCTGGTTCTCTGGTCGATAACCGACAGAGCCCTTGACTAAGCATTCTTCACGGAGGCTAGTCGGGCGAGATCACCGAACCGCTCGTGACGGAGAGTCGATTCAGTGCGTCGATGGCAATCGCAACCCACTTCGCCGCACGGACTTCCTCGCGTGAAAGGGGCGAAGTATCTTCTGCGGCACTATGCGCCATGCTCGGGTGGCCGACTCTCGCCACGCCCTCGGCGACTCGTAAGGCAGCCTGCTCGAAATCGGTGAAATAGGAGGTCTCTCGCCACGCGGAGAGGACGGCAATACGGTCAGCGCTCTCTCCGAGCGCGAGGGCATCTCGTGTATGTAGGCGGAGGCAATACGCACAGCCGTTTATCTGTGAAACCCGCAGTTTGATCAACTCAACCGTAAGAGGACTAAGGGCTGAAGCGGCGTTGATATCTGCGGCTTTTGCCAAGTGGAGCAGCGCTTCGTACGGTTCGGAAGTCGTTGGGGAGAATTCGGCCATTCGAAGAGCGAATCAGGAGCCGGCCGATTTCCACGGTCGACACGCCAATATTGAGGCACAGTCCAAGGGCTCGGGTGTGACGTTGGTGGCCTATTCGATCTCCCAGATTCGTGCGGGTGCGGCAAGATCCGATCCATGTCCACATCGCCCGTTGAATTGCGTCCACTTCAGAACGAGGACCTGGACGCCTTATTCGACATGTACGCCGCCGTTGTCGATGATGGCGGTGCGATGCCCGCAAACGGGGCAACCATGGATGTGTTCTTGGAAGGATGGATCCGCAACCGCGCTGTTTTCGTCGCATGGCAAGACGAAAAGATCGTGGGTTCCTACTTCGTCCGTTCGAACTTCCCAGCATTCGCCGCCCACATCGCCCAAGGCGGTTACACCGTCAGCAGCACAGCCAGAAGGCAGGGAATCGCACGGCTGATGGTCCAAGACTCACTTCAGCAGGCCGCCCGACTTGGATACACGGCCATGATGTTCAACTTGGTACTTGAGCACAACCCATCGCGAACCCTCTACGAGAGCCTCGGCTTTGAAGTCATCGGGCGCATCCCACATGCGAAGCAGGATGAGGACGCAATGATCTATTGGCGCTCCTTGGAAGACCTCACTCCAAATGCAGACTGACATGCCAAAGCGAATGAAGCATTACGTTGGTGATCCACCAAAGACGTCATCGTGGTGAACCTCGGCAGCGGCCTACCGCAGTGGCTGAGGGCAATTGTCGGGTCTTAAACCTATCCTTTTGAGCTGGTCAGCCTGGCCAGGAAACCCTTGTCGTGCTAGCGACCGTGGATGCTTTCTGATGATCGGATGCGCGTGCGATATAGCGGTCACCTGCTCGGTGCAGCGCCATCGGGCGGCCGCAATCGACGCTCCGGGGAAACTGGGGCGTTACCCACGCAACTTCAGCATGTAACGGGCGCCCACTTGGAATTCGTAGGGGACGGAAACGACATCGCTTGTGATGTCGCGCTCGTTGTGCAGTCGGGTTCGCAGGCTCGGTAGGAACTCCACTGATTCTCCGATTCCTTGGAGCACAAGCGGGAAGACGCGGACTTCTTCGGCTATCCGACACAGTTCGACGAGAGCGGCGAAGTGCCACTGCTCGTCCAACTGCGTGGCCCACGTGAACAACAGGTGCGAGCACAACGCAAGATCGAACGCTCTATGTGCGAAGGGCAGTTCAGGAAGGGATGCGGCAACGTACTGTTCGGGATAGTTGTGGTGGTGCTCCCGAAACGTGACTAGGGCCGCTCGGCGCATCTCGGCACGTCGTTGCGGGGTTTGATACCAGTCGAAAACGAACCGATCGGAGTTGGCATCGATCATCGAGTTACCGCTGGGTACTCCTGCGTTGGCACGAGCGTCAAGTGATTCTGGCGAGAGGGCATAGACCGGATCCACGGCAACGGCATCGACACCACGTGCATGCGCTTCGGCCACGAAACTCGAAGCACCGGAAGAGCAGTCCAGAATGCGGTCAGGGAGTGCCTGCGCGTCTAGGTCGAAGAATGCGACGTATTCTGCGAACGATCTTGAACTCACCAGAATGTCGTCGCTCTTGTTCGAATCATCGCGAGATGTATTCATTTGGGGTCCCTTCGTCCTAGTAGACGGTTCGCATAGCTTCACGGACTTCTGTCAGGGTGCTTTCTGCCACGCGGTTCGCGACTTCGTTCCCTCGCTGGAGGACTTCACGCACGAGTCCTTCGTGCGCTGCCAACTGCCGTCGCCGTGCACGCAATGGAGCCAGAAATTCGTTGACGGCCATCGCGGCCACATTCTTCAGTTCGCTACTTCCTCCATCTCCGACGTCGTCAGCGACCTGCGTCGGCTCAAGTCCCAGACATAATCCCGCGGTTGACAACAGCGCCGAAACTCCGGGCCTTCGTTCGGGATCGAACGTGATTCGCCGTTCTTGATCCGTTCGAGTCTGACGAATTACCGCAACCGTTTCATCTGCCGTCATGGAAAGGGCAATCGTGTTGCCGTAGCTCTTTGACATCTTGCGTCCATCAAGCCCTGGCACCTCCGGCGATGAGGTGATCAGAGCATCCGGGACCGGAAAGACCTGGCCGTATCGTGCGTTGAATCGTCGGGCGATCACCCGCGTCATCTCCACGTGGGGAAGATTGTCTTTGCCCACTGGAACCAGGTTGCCCTTGCAGAACAAGATGTCGGCTGCCTGGTGCACTGGATAAGTCAGTAGCAGGCCACTTAGCGCACGCCCGGACGCGGCAAGTTCTACTTTCACCGTGGGATTGCGATGTAACTCCGCTTCAGTGACCAGACTGAGGAACGGCAGCATCAATTGGTTCAACGCCGGCACCGATGAGTGTGTGAAGATCGTCGTCTGATCCAGTTCCATGCCAGCTGCGAGATAGTCGAGCACCGCACCGTAAACATTTTCCCGGACGTCAGCAGTTGTGTCTCGGTCCGTGATGACTTGGTAGTCAGCAAGCACGAGGAAGGTTTCGACTCCGAGCTGCTGTAGTCGCAGCCGTTCTCGGATGCTGCCGAAGTAGTGCCCCAGGTGCAGCGGCCCAGTTGGGCGCTCACCCGTGAGTACTCGAAAGCGTTCCGGATGTTGTGTCGCAGCAGCCGCGACCGCAACTGAGCGCTGCGCGGTTGTGGTGAAGGATTCCATTCGTGACTCCCTATCAATTGGGAGCTACACGGAGTTCTCGGGACGATTCACGAGCTGCCGTGCAGCCCGTGAACATGCTTCAACTGGCTGCTATCGCAGCCACCACCAAGCGGAACGGTTGAAGTTCATGAGCAGATGCTACCTCGCTCGGGAGACAAACAGGGGGATGAGATGGGAGCCGTCGAGAGCTTTGCTAGACCCAAGGCTTCTTGCATGCCGCTCAAGATCTGTTGCGGTTCATTCATTGGCTTGGGCCTTCCTTTAGCGTCATTCATCGCAGCAGTGGCGCTCGAACTGTCGGCCAGTCAGTTGATGATCTGGTCAGCAGTAGGCCACTTGACTGAATACCTGGTCGGTAGTCGGTTCCATCAGGACGACGAGCTGCACCTCCATACTCGCGGACGAGCAGGGCGCCGGGGGCGTGATCCCACGGTTCGGTCTTCCAATACAGACAGAAGTCAGACTCGCCGAGCAGCAGTTGCTCATATGCGACCGCCGCTGCAGCAGGGCCAGGTCCGAGCGAGGCGAACTTCGGGCCACTGGCTTCAACCGTGGACAAGACTTCAGCTGGCAAGAATCGAGTCCATACCCAGCCCGCGAGTTCGCTGGCAGACCGCTCGCGGTCATGGATCGCCATCGAGATGCGCTCGCCATTCTTGAATGCCCCAGCGCCTCGTTCGGCTACCAGAAGCACTTCGTGGATCGGTTGCCAGATCCAACTGGCGACGACATCCCCTGCGTGCACAAGCGCGAGCATCACTCCGAAGTCAGCGCTACCCGCAACGAAGTTGGCAGTGCCGTCCAACGGATCCAGCAGCCAGTAGGTCCCGTCGTTTGGCAACAACGCGAGTTCGGGCCGCTGGGCTGTGGCCTCTTCACCGACAACCGGTACAGAAGGCGTCATCGCGGCAAGCGCAGATGTGATCAGGGTTTCCGCTTCCAGATCGGCCACGGTTACTACATCGTCGATGCCCTTGTCCCGCACGTCGCCCTGTTCCAGCATTCGAAAGCGCGGGGTGATAGCCATGGAGGCTGCGTCCTGCAAGAGGCACGTCACAGCATCGACGTCGATGGCAAGAGGAGACGGCACCCCGTCAGTCTGCTGGATCGAGCGCTGCCGACTGCCAGTTCGACACCGTGTGCAGCGTGCGCGGCGGCACTTCGGCTCGAAACAGAGACCTTGATCAGAAATAAGTGCCAACGTCTCCTCGTACAAATGCGGCAAAGAGTGCGCAACCACCACGCGGCGCAGGGGACTAGGCCATTCCCACCCTCATGATTCAATCAGCAAGTTCCTCAGCTCGCTAAAGGTGCCAGTTGATGTTCGCACCGTGCGGTGTGCAGGTCGCTAGTACCTCTCGTCTCCCTCCTGGCCAGATGTCCACCTCGAGGGACACCTGGCTATAGGTGCCAGTTGGCTCCATCCGCAACCATGCGATAGGCGCATGCTCCGTCGAGCATGCGCCGGCCTGGGCGATGGCATCGCCGAAGTCCTGCTTCTCCGCAGTGGTGAGGTAGGGCATGACGATTGAATGCATAACGACTGTGTTCCGCCCTATGTGGCTCGTGCTTAGTTGGGTTCGCACCCAGGCAGGTGCGGGGCAGGCTTCGATGGTCACTGGTTCGAACATGGCAAGTGCTGCATCTAGGCGGTTCATGCGCGTGGTGTCTTCGGGCCAAATGAACGAGCGCAGCCGAAGTTGACCCTCTGTACTGGATGCGTCGATGGGGGCCAGGTCGCAGCCCGCGCGGTCGAGGATTCTGAACTCTTTGCCTTCTGGTCTGCCTGATTGCAGGTTGTCCTTGAGGTCCACGAGTGACGCTTCGGATCCCCAGACTTGATCGCCCATATGGACGCGGTACTGGTCCAAGTGCAAGTTGAGTCCCGCGCTTGCGCCCACTTCCAGCAAAGTCATCGGCAGGTCGACCTGACTCGCCAGCCAGCGCAGTCCGGCCGACAGAATTGCCGATCGACCAACCTCGTTAGTTTGGACAGAGAACTGCATTTGTACCTGCAGCGTTTCCTGGTGCTCTGCGACAAAAAGCAGGAACGCTTCAACTGCCCGCGGCGGATCAACGCTGCCGCCAAGTGTCGGGAGGTATTCGGCGAGTTCATGGCGTTGACCGTTGAGCAAGATTCGGTGAACTGCCCCGAGAAGTCGCAAAAGGACTGCAGATCCGATTGGATCCTGATCATCCCGTAGGAGTAGTCGCACTGCAGGTTGGTCAGCATCCTCAAGCCGCGCATTGAGTTCGTCAATGACCGCCGCCCAGGTAGGAGAACCGTTCTCCGCGCAGAGTCGGGACTGCAGGGTTGCCGCTGCTTGCAAGTTTTCGACAGTCGCCATGAACTCTCCTAATACACCGAGTAGCCGGCGGGCAGTTGCCCACGCCCAATGAGCGCACGCAGTACTAACTGGCTGTCCTTCTTGGCTGCCCGCTGAGCAACGAAGGCCAATGTTTGCCGCATGCAGGACTCCGGTATTGGACGTTCGACGCTGATGGCTTGCGCAAGATCCATGCCATGGATGACCAACTCGGCGATTCGTGAAGGTAAGTAGTCCGCCAGAGTCATCGTTCCAATCGGGCTGCCCAGCGCGGATTCCGGCGAGCTTGCCTCAATCAGCCCCAGGACCCGTTCAGCTGTTGCCGCGACCGAGACTGCAGGGTCATCGCCCAACGCCAACACCGCTTGCCTCCCCCGCTGCGCGATTGCCCCGTCCGAGAAGTAGCTACTGCCTGGGGGTTCTGGATCTTGCGGATGGAGCAGGTAGTCCTCGATCGTGGTGTACGCCCGATTCGTATGTCCGACGAGTTCGCGAACAGTCCACGAGCCCAGGCCGGGGGCTTCCCAAAGATCGTCTGGGACGTCAGCTACGAGCGCACAGAAGTTCGCAGATGCGAGTCGGTAAGTCTCCACAAGTTCGCCATTCACGGGCTTCCCTTTCACTAGTTCTTCACTCGTCCCCGTGAGTGTGGCAACATCGGCTCATGGCTGTAAATGTTGATCAAGTCAATGTCACAGGCACGATGCTGGAGAGTGAAGAAGCTGCACGACGCCTCGGCGTCAAACTCGCCACTCTCTACGCATACGTCAGCCGCGGCCTACTGCAATCCCATCCCTCGCCCAGCAGCAGGCGACGATTATTCGTAGCAGAGGAAGTAGAAGCCCTAGCCAAACGCGCACGAGGTGGCAAGCAAGTAGAAACGCGCTTCGCGACAATCACCACGGCAATCACGCAACTCCGGCCCCAAGGACCCTTCTACCGCGGCACCGCAGCAGTAGACCTCGCGCATACATCCTCATTCGAACAGGTTGCCGAGTTGCTGTGGGAAAGCCAGGCCGGAAACTGGGACCCACTTCCTCTACAGCCCCCCAACGGGTTGGGCAGTCTCGATATCCTGCGCTGGACAACGGTCATGGCCGCCGCGCAAGATCCTCAACGCAACGAACTCCATCCTGAACTTCTCACCCGGCGGCTCAGGACGCTCATAGCAACAATGTCAATTCTCTCTGGGCCCAATCGCGAGCCAATGGATACGAAATCCTCGGGTGTCCATCAATCCCGCATTGCCAGGAACCTCACTGACGGTTTTCGCACGAAGCGTCGAACCACCGCGCTTGTACGCGCGGTCGATGCGGCGCTGGTGTTGATCGCTGATCACGAACTGGCCACATCAAATTTGGCGGTACGTATCGCCGCCTCAACTCGCGCCAACATTTACGACGCATTGCTCTCAGGTCTTGGCACCATGGGTGGGCCACTGCATGGCGGAGCAAGCCCCATCGTGACCAGAATGATGCACAGGGCACAAAGTGAAGGCGTCGACCAGGTAGTCCAAGACGTACTGGCATCGACTCGAGTCCTCCCAGGATTTGGCCATTCCGTCTACGTCGACGGGGACCCCCGCGCCGACGCACTCCTGGAATTCGTCTACCCAATAGCGAGCACGCGCAAGAGAGCGCTGATCACTGCCCTCCTCGACGCCGCCGAACACCGCCTGCAGCCTCCGCCCAACATCGACTTTGCCCTGGCAGCCCTAGCATTCGCCGCCGACATGCCCGCAGAATCCATGTCCTGCGCCTTCACCATCGGCCGCGTAGCCGGATGGGGCGCGCACTACCTCGAAGAAATCCAGGAACCACCCCTGCGGTATCGGGCACGCGCCATCTACAGCACAGGAAACGCATCGAAGCCGTAATACCTGCTGGCCTGACGTATGTATGTGTCTGTGATCTCGCTCGCGATCCCGGATGAATCGGAGTCAAACGCGCGACACTGAAGCCGGCTAAGGCCCGCATGGATTCGTCTTACTGGATCGTTGGTTTGGTCCGTTGGTATTCCATCGCTCCCGCTATTCCGTTTGCCAGGCGTTCCCCGAACTCACGTTCAACAATCCAATAGGCCAAATCGAATCCGCTGGTTACTCCACCGCAAGTCACTAGATCGCCATCGTCTACGACCTTTTCTTCGACGATTTCTACTCCGAAGTTGCGCAGGTCTTCGATAGCGGACTTGTGTGTTATTGCTCTCCTGCCAGCGAGTAGGCCCGCAGCTGCCAGCAGCAATGTGCCCGTGCAAACGCCAGCGATGAGACTCGTGGTCTTGCGCGCCGCCAGGAGCGGTTCATTCCATTGCCCTCGCTGCACTTCTCCGTAGATGCCCACACTCGACTTGGTGCCCCAACCCCCTCCAGGTACCACCAAGATTTCAGCTTCCCCAGGCCTCCAAACACCATGAGGTTGAAAACGTAGGCCGCTTGATCCGACGATCTCGCTTGGTTCGCCCAGAGTCACAAGACGTGTTTGCAAATCCTTAACTGCGAACGATGCATTCGAGAACACCTCGAACGGCCCAATGGCATCGACCTCGTCCACCCCATCGAATACCACGATGTCAATGTTCACGAACAAATGGTTTCACATGGATACAAGGTGGGATTGGGATGCCCACTCGGGTAAGGGCGAGTCTGAACCCCACGTCTTGCGTCGTGAGGAATTTGGATCAATAGGTGGTGGCCCTGTCTATTGCTCGGACGAAAGCTTGGAATTGAGCCTCGTCATGTGTGGCCGCGATGTCCTCGGCATCAGCTAGAAAGAACGCTAGAAACGAACTGTCAGGCTGTGCCTGGAGAAGTAGCTCACTCCACGTCCAAATATTTGGGTGGGGCACATGAGTTGCCGCCTCCGCAGGTGCAAGGCATTCAAGGACCGCGGCCACCTGGTTGCAAGTCATTCGGTAAACGCCCGTCTCGTCGCTGTACCCGCATTCCAGAGCTAGAGCAGCGGCGGGAAGTCCACGCACTTCACCAATTCTGTTGATGTGCCCGAATTCGAGTTCTGAGCCATCCATACGGGCCAAGGCGTACGCGGCGGGCGTTCGGTATCCCGGGATCTTCGCAGCTATGGCCGTGCGGGCTTCCGCGAGAGCTTCGTCGGTTGTCCATGCTTCATCGCTGGCCACAGAAGGGAACATAGCGACTGGCTGCTGCCACACTTGATCGTGGACGATTCGCACCTCATCGGCGGCGTGGAGCATCGCGACATTGTCGTCGTCGACTACAACCCGCAGTGGCCAGAACAGTTTCTCGTCGAACGAGGACTCATCGACGAGGCGCTAGGACCGATAGCAACGCGTGTCGACCACATCGGCTCCACGGCCGTTCCTGGATTGCCGGCAAAACCCATCATCGACATCCAATTGAGCGTTCCTGATACCGAGGACGAAGACTCCTACCTGCCTGACCTAATTGCTGTCGGCTATCTGCTGCGGGTGCGTCAACCCAGGCACCGGATGGTGCGCACTCCCGAACTTGACGTCCAAATACATATCTGCAACACAGGCAGTGACTGGGAACGCCGCCATCTGCTATTCCGAGACTGGCTTCGTCACAACAGCGCAGACCGCGCCGCCTACGGAGATCTCAAGCGAGACCTCGCTCGTCAAGACTGGATGGACATGAACGCATACGCCGATGCGAAGGGGCCGCTCATCTCAGTTATGACCGAACGCGCTGAAGCATGGGCTCGCGCGACCGCTTGGCGGCTGCCTCAATAGCGAATACGGCTGGCGGAGAAGTAATGGCACTTTGGCGGCAGGTGGGGCTCAATATCTTCGGAAACGATCGATATTGACCCGCAAGCAGCAGATTGACGAGGTTAACCTCGTCAGCAAAGAGCATGAGGATAACGTAGTAGAAGGTGCTTACGACAATATCCTCGTAATATGCTTCGCCCATGACATATCGGGGAGCCGTGCCCAACTCGCAGACTCTCGGCCGCATCCTGCAGCAAGCGCGCCTTGCACGAGGTCTCACCCAGCAGCAGGTCGCCGAGGAACTCGGCATATCGCAGCGGTATGTGTGGGAATTGGAAGCGGGGAAGCCATCGCTGGTCATGACCCGGTTGTTCGCCTTCATGCGCCTGACCGGGATGACTCTGCAGGCCGAGATTCCAGAAGACGCCGATGAGGCATGAGCCCAACGCCACCTTCGAAGCTGGTGGAGCCGCTGTCAATATGAGCCTTACTTAGGTAGTATTGACCAAAGAAAGGGGTTGATTGACAGTGGCTCGGAAGATTCCTCCGTCGCTTGCACCAGTGATTGAGCAACTCGAACTGGATGCACCTGCCGTGGTGACAATCAAGGATCTCGCCGTACTCGCCGGACACGCATCGGGCACTGCGGATGTTCGCCAACTTGCCTACGAACTGCAGCGCGAAGGCTGGCTCGGTCGGTTGCGCACCCGGAATGCCTGGGAGTTCCTCCCCGGGTCACGCGCAGGCGCGTTCAGCTCGGCCGACCGATTCATTGAGTTCCGGGCCAAGCGAGCAGTCGATCCGTCGTGGAGTGGCGTGTTAGCCATGGAGTCTGCTGCAAGCCTTCATTCGCTCGCGCAGCGTGTACCCGAGCAAGAGGTCATGGCTTTGCCCGATGGCGAGGAGTTGCCAAAGGCGTTCGCCAGAGACTGGCGGTGCGTGCACCTGGACCTCGGGCCTTCAGCGAGCACGATGCTGAATGGGTTTCCCGCCTGGACCGTCGACGCACTCCTTGTCGGTATCGCCACACGACCCTCTGGATACCGCGATGCCGCTGGTCTCGCGCAATGGCTGCCAGACGCGGAACGACACATCGACGTCGCCGAGATCGTTCACCTGCTGGAGCCGCTCAATGAGGCAACTCGTCAACGAGTGAGCTACTTGCTCTCCATAGTGGGGGGAGCCGAGTTGGCTAGGACGGTCTTGGATGTGTATCCCCCTTCCCAGCCTGTCTGGTTTGGCCCACGAGTCAAAGGTGGTCGCTTTGATCGAACAACGATGGTCAACGACACGCGCCTACATGGCTATCTGACAATCGGAACTGGCGCATGAGCCGCGTCACCGAAGGTGACCGGGCTCGTCACTACCAAGGAGTCAAGGGTGGAATGCCTTCCGAGCTGTACTTACTTTCATGTAGAGCGAGAGGTCGCCGTCCAATCCGGTGGCCTTGAACCCGTTGCGCGCATAGAAGTCGAGAAGTCCCGAGTTGTCAGCGTCAACGACAATCACCTTTCCACCACCAGCATCGGCAACTCGGATGACTGTCTCAATGGCTTCGCGCAGCAACTGGCTGCCCCACTGGGCAAGTTTGTCGGCACGAAGGTCGACGTGAACTGCAAGCTTGCCCAGTTTCCATGCGGGCACGCTAAGCGGCCAACCACGGGAGAGAGATGCAGGAGCCTGCTCGCGTACGACCTGGGTTGGGTTGATCGCGAAATATCCGACTACTCGATCGCTGTCTTCTGATCGTTCGACCAGGAGGTAGACCGCGCAGACTCCAGCCTTCACCGACGCACCTGCATGCAGAGTCAGCCAATCGTTGTACGTCGCCTCGCCGCAGTCGAATGATTCCAAGTCAAAGTCCGCAGCGAAGGGAACAACGCGGTAGGTCGGGTCGCTCACCTAGCGATGCGGCGTGGCAGCGAGGCCAACGTGTGCAGTTCGGTTGACTCATCGGCGATATCGATAGAAGCCATCATCGAGTCGAATACCTCCGGAGCCATCATCGTGACGTCAGCGCGCGCGATGACCTTCAGTGCGGCTTCTCGGATGGCGTCCGCTACAAACGTGGTCTTAGTGACGTGCAAACGGTCTGCGGCTTCGATGATCAAGTCGTCGAGTTCGGCGTCAATGCGCGCCTCAAGTCGTGCCTTGGCGCGTGCCGTGGTTGTCGTAGTCATGTGGTGTGCACCTCCGACGGGTAACTGTACGGCAACTGTACGGCTTTTGCAACGGAAGTTGGGTGCAATTCCCACTTCTCAACTCAGGATGTGGTTGCCTTCCTCATAGAAGGGATCTGATGGATTGCTATGTCGAATAATCCAGGTCTCTGGAAATTGGCCATCTCCGCTCTGCGCGGAACATGTCAATTTCCGGAAATATGGTGGCTCCCTTCCCTGACAGACGAGCTGAATTTCCAGAACCCGCCGAGTGCGACATGGACAGCACTCGCAACTTAGACCCCACGCGAGTCGACAGATGAGCGTGAGCCGACAACCGTGCCGCTTACTTGGCATGAGCGTCAACACCCAATGAAGACCATGATCGATGCGAAAATGCGAGGTACCGAGGGGGGTCCACCGTTGTAGAAGGTACCGGCGGCCATCGAGGCCGCCCTACCGGAAGGCGAACCATGAAGAACGAGTTCATGACCTCAACCAAGAAGGCAGTGGTGCGACTGCAGAACCTCCAGCATGCTCACGCTCGAATCAAGGAACGCGCTGATGCCCGACTTCGGCTTGCCCAGGATAGGCACGCTCTCGACCTTTCGCGAGCAGAGAAGCTTGAAGCCGAGGGCTGGCAGCAGCTCATGTCGATTCCAGGCATGACCGTCGCGACAGCTGCAGTCATCCTTCAGGTGAGTCAGTCGACCGTGAGCCGCTGGGTGGCTCGCATCCCGAAATCCTCCGATGCATCGAACGAACTTCGGACTCAGCGCGGAGGCATGGCATGAGCGCCCTAGCGCTGGCACCGCAGGCCGCCGGCCAAGGACTGTCTCGTTCGCTCTTCACCGCTGAAGAAGTGGCTCTGGCCTTGGCAGTGTCCGAGACTCTCGTTCGGCAATTGACGCTCTCCGGCGACATCCCGTGCCGCCGCATTGGACGTCTAGTTCGGTACGCCCAGGCGGACGTGGATGCATTCGTAAGTCGATGCGATGAGCGCGGATACTGATGCCACATTGGCTTGTCGGAAGTCATGCCGACAAGCGACACTGATCAACTATTGCCGCAGCGACGAGGAGTGAGATGGGACGACAGCGAGGTGGCGCCGAGGGATCCGTCCGCGAACACCCAGCCGGCTCCGGCCTGTGGCAGGCCCGACTTCCCGGACGCATCGATCCGCATCGGCGCCCCATCGACGGTTCCTTTCCGTCCGAGGTTGTTGCGCGTCGAGCTCTGAACGAAGCGATCGCAGACATCGACCGTGGCCGTCAGCTCAAACCGATCGGTCGTCCTGGCGCTTCCAAGCGCACCGTGGCGATGGTCGTTGAGGACTACATCGAAGACCGCAAGACCGATGGGCTCGATCCCATCGCGAGCAAGACAGTTATGGACTATCGCGAGGCACTGCGGAACGTCATCAACCACCCACAGGCGAACCTCGGACGAGTGCCCACCAGCAGGCTGGATAGCCCGGCGCTTGATCGTTGGCTGCGAGATCTTGCCAAGGCTGGCCTGAGTCACGGACGGATCCACAAGGGCTATGCGGTTCTTCGTGCTGCTCTGGCATGGGAAGTGCGCAAGGGTCGGCTCGCAATAAACCCAGCCCGCGAAGTCCGGCGCACGAGTACCAAGCGCGGTCGAAGCCGCAGGCAAACCAGTGACCCTGTCCTGCTGCCGTCCTGGGACGAGTTGGCAAAGCTCGCTGCGCATCCCCCGCTATGGGAAGACCGACTACTGATCTTGCTCATTGCCTGGGCCGGGCTGCGATGGACTGAAGCAGTGAGCCTGTCAGTGACAGACGTCTGGCGAGATCGCGCGCGACTGTCAGTGCAGCGGGTACTTGCCTGGAACCCTGACGACCAAACTTGGGAACTCGAAGATGTGAAAGGCGGCATCGCCGCAACCGTGCCGCTTCCCGAGCCGCTGTGGAAGGCACTCATTGCCCTGGCGGAGTCGCGTTCGATCGAGGACCGTCTTGGCGGGGATCTGCTCTTCCGACCACTCAAGGTCCGTCGGCTCGGGATACCAACGATGCTCGTAGATCACACTGACTGGAGCAAGCGCGTATGGCATCCAGCCCGTGCGGCCGCGGGCCTTGTCGGCGACCTATCGCTTCCTCAACTCGATCCGCGTCGTCGCGCCCTGCACATCAAAGACCTGCGCGCATATGCAGCCAGTGTCGTCGTCGATAGCGGCGGCACCCAGTACGAAGCCGCTGCCCTGCTTCGTCATGCCGACGTCATGACCACCAATCGCTACTACGCGCGAGCACAAGATGAACGCAGTCACGATCCCGCTCGGGCACGGCTGCGCATCGACACCGACCTCACCTTGCCCCAGCGCATCGATGCCTTGTGGGCGGCCTGGGCCGGCGCATTTCCCGCCGGAGCAGGGGCATTGGACCCTGCCCGCCCCGAACCGGTCGTAGAGCCAGAAACGCCGATTCAGGCGCAGGAAGACGCACCCGGGCACCTGCCTGTGGAAAAGAAAGGGCCAAAGAAAGGGCCACAGCCCAAAATCAGCCCTTTCAGCACCTCGCTCGAATCGCCAAAAACCCTTATACTGCAAGGACAATCGGCTGGTGGGTCGCCCGGGGCTCGAACCCGGAACCTACGGATTAAAAGTCCGCAGCTCTAACCATTGAGCTAGCGACCCGCGTCGGGTGACTCTGACTCACGAGTCATCGTCGATTCCCGAGCGCACACCTTCTCACAGGGGCTCTGCCTTCGCGCCTAGCAAGGCTCAAGTTCGTCCGAACGTACGAAGTAGGTCCAGGCTCAGTTGTCGGTTGCGCGCAGCGCAGAGGAGCCATCAGCACGAGCCGCACTCCTCCAGCGCCCAGGCAATCGCCCTGGCGGAGGGGCCCCACGCAGCTCGACTGACTCAAGATCCACTCATGCATTCAACCCCAGTGAAACACTTCAGCAACAAGCACGCAGTGATATTGGCTCGGGGCAAGTGTGCTGAGGTGTCCAACAGGTGCTACCCGCAAAATGCTGCACGGTGAATTGAGGAGTAACGATGACCAAGAAGTCAGAATCTACGAAGCCCAAGCGCGCGCCGCGCATGCCGCTGCCGCTCTACGAAGCTGAGTTGACGCGCCTCCAAGCCGAACTTGTACAGATGCAGGAGTGGCTGCGGCATGAAGGCCAGCGCATTGTGGTGGTCTTCGAGGGACGCGATGCCGCCGGCAAGGGCTCAGCTATCAAGAGAATGATCGAGTATCTGAATCCACGCGTTGTCACTATCGCTGCGCTTCCCACACCCACCGAACGTCAGAAGACCGAGTGGTACTTCCAGCGCTATGTCGCAGAGTTGCCAGCAGCTGGCAACATCACCTTGTTCGACCGCTCCTGGTACAACCGCGCTGGCGTCGAGCGCGTCATGGGCTTTTGCACGCAGGAGGAATACGACCGGTTCCTGCATCAGGCACCAATATTTGAGCGACTGCTCGTCGAGGACGGCATCTTGCTTCGCAAGTACTGGTTCAGCGTCAGCGATGCGGAGCAGCAGCGCCGATTCAAGTCACGCCTGAAAGACCCGATGCGGCAATGGAAGCTCTCACCGATGGATCTTGAATCCATCACGCGATGGGAGGACTATTCGCGCGCCAAGGACGAGATGCTGGTGCACACCGATATTCCAGAAGCGCCGTGGAACATCGTCGAAGCTGACGACAAGCGGCAAGCGCGCATTAACTTCCTGCATCATTTGCTCTCCACGATTCCGTACTACCACGCAACCCAGGAACCCATCACTCTTCCCATCCGGCCACCCGCGCAGAGATACGAAAGACCGCCGCGCAATCCTGCGAACTATGTGCCGGACTATGCGGGCGCCTTGATGGCTGGTGAGGTGCCAGCCCCTGAAACGGCAAAGGTAGGCGAGTAACTACTCAGCTTCAGCAGCTGGCGGAGCGCCTTCCATCTGACGCAACAAGGCGATGCGCTCACTGATCGGTGGGTGGGTGTCGAACATCGACTTTGACTTGCCATCCAGTGGTGACTCGATCCAGACGTGCGCGACTGAAGTCGATCTCTGCTGCACGACGGTGCCGTCGGCTGCCAACGTTTCCAGGGCTCTGCGCAGTCCAGTGGGGTTGCGCGTGAACTGAACTGCGGTGGCGTCGGCCAGGGCTTCGCGTTTGCGCGAGATTGATGCACGCAGCAGCAAGGCAGCGATGGGGGCCAGCAACAGGATCGCGATTGCGACAATCTGCGCGATCGGATTGCTGTTGTTATTGCGACCTCCGCCGAAGAAGGCCATGCGTGCACCCATGTCGGCAACGATTGCCAAGAGACCTGCAGTCGTAGCAGCGACCGCCATGACGAGGGTGTCGCGGTTGCCCACGTGCGCCATCTCGTGCGCGGCAATGCCTTGCAACTGCTCTCGATCCATCACCTGCAGAATGCCTGTGGTAAACGCAATGACTGCGTGCTCAGGGTCGCGCCCGGTTGCGAAAGCATTCGGCGCCGGGTCATCAACGATCGCAACCTTGGGCATGGGCAAGCCGGACGCTACGCACACTTCCTCAACGATGTTGAACAGCTGCGGCGCGTTCTCGTGATCAATGACCCTGGCTTTGGTCATGGCCAGCACAAGGCTGTCGGACTTCCAATAGGAGGCCCACACTCCAATAAGTGAAATGCCAACGGCGAGCGGCACGATCCAGTAGATCTGCATGCCGAAGAGGCTGGAGATGGCCCACACAATGGCGACGACCGCCACAAACATTGAGCCTAGGAGCAGCCAGGTCTTGCGTTGATTTGCTGCTTGCTCGGCCCGAAAAGAAACCGCCATTGCGATTAGAAGGTGACGGTAGGTGCGTTGCGATCAACTGCGTCCGGCACCTCGTAGAAGTCGCGTGCCTTGACTCCGGCAGTCCCGACGAAGAACTTGGTAGGGATGCTGACGATCAAGGTGTTCAGCGTACGCACTGCATCGTTGTAGTACTGACGTGAGAAGGCAATCTTGTTCTCAGTGGCGCTCAACTCCTCCTGAAGTGACAGGAAGTTCTGCGAGGCCTTCAGATCGGGGTAGGCCTCAGCCACGGCGAGCAGACCACGAAGGGCCTGAGTGAGCATGCCGTCAGCAGCTGCAACCTCGGGAACGGTGGTGGCGTGCTCGCCAATTGCTCGCGCCTCGGTGACAGCCTCAAAGGTGCTGCTCTCATGCGCTGCGTAACCCTTGACGGTGTTCACCAGATTGGGGATGAGGTCGCTACGACGCTTGAGCTGTACCTCGATCTGCGCGAAACCCTCGTCGACCGCCACGTTGGCCTGGACCAGGCGGTTGTAGAGAACAATGCCCCACAGGACGAGCAGAACGATGACAACAACTAAGCCGATCAGGATCCACATGACGCTCATCGTACCTTTCTTTGGCCGATCAATTAATCCTTGATCCAGCAGGAATGCGACTAGACGGCTTCGCCGTCATCAAGTTCGGCAAGCATTTCAACGCGGTGCTCATGGCGCCCGCCATCAAATGGCGTCGTCAGGAAGATGTCCAGGGCGGCAATTGCCACTTCCGGCTCGGTAAAGCGCTCACCGAAGCAGGCGACATTGGCATTGTTGTGGCGTCGAGTCATCTCGGCGTCATCGTTGGCGCGAATCACGCCTCCACGCACGCCGGGGATCTTGTTGGCAGCCATGCAGATGCCCTGACCGCTCCCACAGACCGCCACTCCGAACTCGGCTTCACCGTCAGCAACGGCTCGGCCGACTTCGGCGCCGTAGTGCGGGTAGTCAACGCTTGCTTCTGAGTAGGTGCCCAGATCAATGACGTCGTAATTGTTGGTCTCAAGCCAGGCGCGCAACTGCTCCTTGAGAACGAACCCTGCGTGATCTGAGCCGACGGCGACAATCATGCGAACTCCTCGTGGATGAAACGCACAGCACTCTCAGAGTAAGAGCGTTCTCAGAGTAATGGTGCACCAAGTTGAGGCATAGGCGCTGCAGTGGTGATCGTCAGTCCCCCGCGTGTGATCGTCACGCCATTGGCAGCGATTGTCACCGGCACTTGCTCACCGTCGTTTCGAGGCACCAGCACGGTCACCAAGGCCTGCTTGATGCCTGCCTTTGGAATTGGCACCTGTCGATTGATCACCTGTGTGGGCAACTTCTGGCCCCACGCTCCCGTGAACCAGCCGATCTTGCCTCCGGGCTTGGCGTAGTCGATCACCCACGGGTCCACACCTGACTTCACAACATCGAGGTGCTTGTCGCCCTTGGTCAGGACGAGGGTTGATCCCTCGTATCCGGTATTCACACCTGGGGCGACCTGCCAGCGCTGCCAGGTGAACCTGCCCTTGGGCTTGCCCTTCGCCGCATCGACGTAATCGGTGACGATCATCGCGTCGACACTTCGCACGAACTGTGTGCATCGCACCAGAGTCACGGTCTTCCAAGTGTTGTCCTGCACGCACGAGGTGTCATTGCCACCAGTTGCCCAATCACTTGCCGCCGTCAACTTCTTGACGCCTGACCATCGTGAGCGGGCAACCTTGCCGACGGTGAGCCCTGAATGTGCAGCGCGAGTCTTGAGGTACGCGCGCAGGGGGTCACTGTTCTCGTAGCGATAGGGACCAGGATCGCCAATCCATGGAGTGCCCTTTGAGAAGAAGGTCAACCCTGTGCCGTCGTCATGGGTATGGGCCGTGCCTGGCCGAGTTGAGCTGAAGCGCAGGGAGTAGTACGAGTCGGGCATCCCTGCCTGCGGCTGCCAGCCGGAACGGCCGAAGATGTAGCCGCCGTCGTATGCGGAGTAGATCGTGGGCGGCGGGGTACCGGACTTGCCAGCAGTGCGCACCCACTCCGCCTGTCCGTCAGCGGCACCAAAGCTTCCACGTAATGAGGTGCTGATGCCGTCACCAATCGACTCCTGCAGAAAGTCCGGTCGAATCGACTGGCCAACGAAGTCATACAACCGGTTGCGCAGAGTCGGGATGGGATCCGCTGGCATTCCGCATGTCGTCGCCGCCGCTTCGACGTCGAGCAGGAGTTTCTCGATATAGACCGCGTAGCTGGGCGAGCCTTCGACATCACTGCCATCGGGATGGATGATCCCGTTGGCGATGGAGACCAGATTGCTCCAGGCTCGATCGCGTGAGGGCCAATCGGCGGTCCAGCAGAAGACAGCAAGGGCGCCGGTCTGTCGAATCAGGTCCGTGTTGTTGACGCCGGCCGCGACTGGCACGGCGCCAGCATTGGACTTCACCATTGTTCGCGCGTCCCGGATAGCAGCAGCAGCGATCACAGGGTCGTTCAAGGTCTGCGCCGCACACACGAGGGTCTCAGTGCGAAGACCTCCGTAGATCGAGCCATCGACCCAGTAGGCGCGCTTGCCCTGATGATCGGCGATCCAGTAGTGCATCAGCTGCCGAAAGCGATCCACCATCGCTTGGTTCTGGACTTGCACACCGCGGAACAACAGCGGCAGTGCCCAGTTCAGTGAATTCACGTGCCGATCACCGGAGGTGTCCGAGGTGGCCTGAGGCTTCCAATTGGGACGCTCACTCAGTTGGTAGGTGCCGCCCTTGCCGAAGTTGATCGTGCCGTTGGAGAGCAGTTGCTGAGCCGCAATTCGCTCAGCAGCTGGCGCGGCCGGAAACAGTGCCCGACACCAGCTGCCCAGGGCAGTGGGCATCGCAATGGGAACGATCGGCGGCGGAGCAACACTCGGCGAGACCGAAGGGGTGACCGCCACCGAAGGACTTGCTGACGGCGTCGGAGTGGGGTTTGGGGTGGCTGTGGGCGCCTGGGTGGAGGAGGGCGTGACGGCCGGAGTCGGCGCATCAGCCGCCTGCGCAGGGGCCAGAGCCGTGGCTATACAGCAGACGGAAACCAGCGCAGGTATCCCCATGCGCACCATTGATCTCGCCAGAAACATCGGACCATCATCACCCATGGGTGGGCGATTCGGTCAATCCCGACTTGCCGGATTCTCCGCAATTCGTGAACTCGCCGCTCGCTGCGATGGGGATGTCGAGCCAAGCGCCAGACCAAGTCCCCCTAGCAGCGCTGAGACTGCAGGTTTGGCAATTCGGCGGGGCACTCGTGGCAAGCCGAGCATCGACAAATGCTCCGAAGACATGGTCGAAAGCGCCCCTAGGAGCAGCACTGCATACGGACCTTGAGCGGCAAATGGCAGCGGTGGGCGACGAATGAACGCCGCGGTCTCCCTGGCCTTCTCGCCACCGCGCAGCTGCGATTGCCGCGCCGCCAACTGCGCCTTCAATTCAGCAACGGATCGCGGTGGATTCACCACACCCACGAGTTCACCGGCCTTGGCCCACTCGCGCACATACGCATCGGGGCCTCCGGGTATTGGCCCGCCCCACACCTGATGCGTCGTCAGAAATGAATCCGTGAACGCCAGATGCACCCAGCTCAGCAGATCTGGGTCTGTCGCGTCGTACGGAAGTTCAACACCGTCGACCTCGTATGTGCCGTGCACTTTGCGATGCATGCCACGCACCCGTGCGCATTCACGATCGGCTTGGGTGGTGTCGCCAAACGTCACCACGGTCAGCCACTGCGTAGTACCGGCCAAGCGACCCAGGGCGTCCTCTTCGTAGCGCGAGTGCTGCATGACGCCAGCAAGCGCGGCGGGATGCAGGGCTTGCATGAGCAGTGCACGGACGCCGCCAACCAATGTTGGCAGACCTCCGTGCACTGCCCACGCCGCCGAATCGGGACCGAAGTAGCCGACTCCGTCGCCGTGAGCGAGCTGCGCCACCCACTCCGGCGCACCAGTGGGATCCCCAGAGATGATCCGGCGAAACCCTGCGGCCGTGCGTTCGCGCACTTGGTGAGTCAGATCGGCGATGAAGTCCATGGCACCACCCTGCCTCACCACCGATCGGACTATGACTGCGCGGCTGTCAGATTCACTGGAAGCGTGAGGCTTTCACCATCGCGCGTGAGGGTGACCTGCACTCGGTCTCCTGGTGCGAATGAACGAATCGTGACGATCAACTGGGTCCCGTCAGCGATGCTGGTGCTGTTCACCTTGGTGATGATGTCGCCCTCTTCAAGGCCAGCGGCCTCAGAAGCGCCGCCCGCGGTGACTGTTGCGACCTTGGCGCCGGGGCCAGTGAAGCTCGTATCGAGTTGCACCCCGATGACAGGAGTCTTAGCCGACCCGGTCTTGATGATCTCATCGACAATGCGCTTTGCCGTATCGATCGGGATGGCAAAGCCAAGTCCAATCGATCCGGCCTGCTGTCCTGCTGATGCACCCATCGAGGCAATTGCGGAGTTCACTCCGATCACTGCGCCCTTGCCATTGACCAGTGGGCCACCAGAGTTGCCCGGGTTGATCGCAGCATCGGTCTGAATCGCGTTGATGAACGAAGAGGAGTCGCCGCTCTCACCGCCTGCCGTAACTGGACGGTTCAGTGCGCTGACGATGCCGGTCGTGACTGTTCCTTGCAGACCAAGCGGAGAGCCGAGCGCAATGACCGAATCACCGACCTGAAGGCCAGCAGAACTGCCCAGTGGCACAGTTGGCAGGTCACTCTTGTCGACCTTCACGACTGCAAGGTCGTAGCCAGCATTAGCTCCAACCAACTGGCCCTTGGCGCGCGTGCCGTCAGCGAACATCACGTCAATGCCGTCTTCGCTTGCACCACCTGCCACATGGTTGTTGGTAATCAGGTAGCCGTCTGAACTGATGATGAAGCCCGAACCAGTGCCTTCACCTTCGGACCCCGTCACGTTCAGTTGCACGACGGCGGGCTGAACAGCGGCGGCGACCGAAGCGATGCTGCCGTCAGCGGGCAGGGAAGGAGAGCTCGAGTCAAAGGAGGAGGCAACCGCAGTGGGCAGAGTCGCACGTGCCGCGACGTACCCGACAGCACCACCGGCGGCGCCTGCAACAAGCACGGTGACGCCTAAGGCAGCGACGATCATCAGTCCGCGATTGCGTGGCTTCGGTGCGGGCTGACTCCAATTGAATGGGGGTTGATCGTCGTACGACTGCATCGGGCTGTACGGCGGGATGGGAGTGCTCACTGGATCTCCTTCTTGGGGCGAACTCATGTAGCAATCAGACACCCGCCAGCCTCATGCGGTTCCCAACGCATGCCCCAAAGGCCCAGTCCTGATCTAGTTCTTACACAGGCCAGATTGAATAGGTACATGCGAGTCACGATCGACGCCCTTGATGCAGCCCAAGCGCTTGCCAATGGTCACCTCGCAGCGCTGCCCACTGAGACGGTCTATGGCCTAGGAGCCAGAGCCGACGATCCGCACGCGATCGCCCAGATCTATGTAGCAAAGGGACGACCGGCGCATCACCCGCTGATCGCTCACCTGCCAAGCATCGAGTCCCTGGATGACTGGGGCAAGGACGTACCGGAGTTTGCAAGAAAGCTCGCCCGGGCCTACTGGCCTGGTCCGCTGACCCTCGTGGTGAAGCGAACAAGAAGAGCGGGCGACTTCCTGACCGGTGCTCAGGACTCAGTTGCAGTCAGAATCTCTGCCCATCCATTGATGCAAGCTGTTCAAAGCGAGCTCGCCAGAATCACCGGAGACGCGTCAGTCGCGATCGCTGCCCCCAGTGCGAATCGTTTCGGGCAGGTGAGTCCGACCAGTGCCGATCACGTCCAAGAAGAACTTGGTGCATTCCTCGCAACAGAAGACGTACTGCTCGATGGCGGAACATGCGGCATCGGACTGGAATCAACGATCATCGACTGCACCGAAGACCATCCCCGCATGCTGCGGCCCGGTGCCATCACCATCGAACAGATCGAAGCGACAACCGGCATGCGCTGTACGCACGATTCAGCTGTTCGAGCCAGCGGAACACTCGCCTCCCACTACAGCCCGCGAGCCGAAGTCACTTTGCTGACAAAGAAAGAACTGGAGAACGCCGACTACACCAACGCAGCCGCGAGAGTGGGGCTGCTCGCAAGTGCCGACATCCCCACCCCCATCGGCCTGGTGCGACTAGCCGAGCCAGAGTCGGTGGACGAGTACGCCCGCATCCTCTACTGGGCCTTGAGAGAAGCCGATGCCCTTGAGCTCAGAACAGTGCTCGCCGTGCCGCCGAAGAACGAGGGGCTTGGAGTGGCCATCCACGACCGACTTTCCCGTGCCGCGCACCCAAAATGACCTCCGGTGAGCAGCACCAGCACAATCCCCTATAGTTCTCTCGTCGCCAGCGGCATTAGGTCGACGGAGACAACGTCCCCATCGTCTAGTGGCCTAGGACACCGCCCTTTCACGGCGGCAGCACGGGTTCGAATCCCGTTGGGGATACGGCTTCGCTAGAGGCCCCGTAGCGCAGTTGGTTAGCGCGCCGCCCTGTCACGGCGGAGGTCGCCGGTTCGAGCCCGGTCGGGGTCGCCATTTGTTCAGGGGAAACTCTGAATTCGGGCTGGATTACCAGCCACGGCCAGGTAGCTCAGTTGGTACGAGCGTCCGACTGAAACTCGGAAGGTCGACGGTTCGACCCCGTCCCTGGCCACCATCTTCGTAACTGCGCCGCTGTGAAACTCGGAAGGTCGACGGTTCGACCCCGTCCCTGGCCACCACCCGACGTGGACCGCCCCTAACGCCTCGACGTCACCGTGATGTCGCCCTGTCGCTAGGCGGTCTTGACCACCTGCGCGGCGAGCAGCCCATCGACGCCAGCCTGGTCGAAGCCGATCTCGCGCAGCACCTCGACGGTGTGCTCGCCGAGCAGCGGCGGCGCGTAGTCGAACCTGGTGTCGAGGTCGCCGAAGTCCCACATCGCGCCCGGCTGCTCCAGACGGCCCCAGGCGCCGTGCTGGTATGAGACGACCAGCCCGATCTCCTTGTTGGCTGGGTCGTCGAAGAAGGCATTCTTGTTGTCGAGCCGCACGAGCTCGGCCGGCACGTTTGCCGCCGCGAGCGCATCGAGCAGTTCGCCGGATGCGCGGTCGGCGGCGGCCTTTGGGAGCGCGTCCGGGTCAGCCACGCCGAGCACCTCGCACAGACGCGCGACCTGATCGTCGCGATGCGCGGCCACCGCGATCCACGCGTCCGAGCAGATGAGCAGGCGGGCACCGGGCGTGGTGACCATCTGGTCGTGGTCGAGCTGGACCATCGGTGCGAGCGTGCCGTCGGCCTGCAGGTAGGTCTCGCTCGTGGTGAGCACGCCGGGCCCGAGCAGCGAGCCGGCCACATCGATGGCGCGGCCGGTGCGGTCGCGCTCATAGACCGCCAGCAGCGTGGAGACCACCGACGACATCGCGCACTGGTGGTCCATGAAGCCGAAGCGGTGCCACATCGGCCGGTTGCCCTCGCCGGCGCCGGCAACCTCCCAGCCGCAGGACGACTGGAACAGCTGGTCGTAGCCAGGCCAATCGGCGCGCGGCCCCTGCGGGCCGTAGGAGCTCGTGTGGCAGAAGACGAGATCGGGGTTGATCCGCCGCAGCGACGCGGAGTCCAGGCCCAGGCGGCGAGCGGCGGGCATGCGCAGGTTGTGGTGGACGACGTCGGCCCAGCGCACGAGCGCCTCAAGCACGGGGCGCGAGTCGGGTGACTTGAGGTCGACCGCGATGGTGCGCTTGCCGCGCTGGCAGCCGGCAAAGGGCCAATCGCCCCAGCGCATCGGGTCGCCGGTGGTGGCCTCGACCTTGATGACATCGGCGCCGAGGTCGGCAAGCAGCATCGGGCCGAGCGGGCCGGCCAGGTAGTTGCCGAAATCCAGTACCTTCAAGCCGGCCAGCGGGTAGCGCTGGCTCGCGGCCGCGGCCTCAGGGGCCTCCCGCGGCCCCCAGTCGGCGCCTGCCACATCCTGGTGCTGGCCGAGCGCGGGCGCCGGCCCGCGCACCTGCGTCGGCGGGTCCACGGTCAGCGGCAGCCCGGGCACCGTGATGCGGCCGGCCTCCGGATCATCCAGTTCGATGACATAGCGGTTGATGCGCGCCTGCTCGTCGCCGAGGATCGCGCCCACCTCGAAAGCGCCCTGCGCCGGTCGGTCATTGGCCCAGGCGTTGTCGAGCCAGGCCTGTGCCGGACGGCGCAGGAACGCCTTGCGTACCAGGGTCATGTCACCCCAGAGGCCGGTCGCCCCGATGGCCGCGCCTTCCTCGACGGCTTCCGGTCCCAGCTCGGCTAGCACCTCGTCCATCAGCGGGGTGCCCCACGGGGCCGGCTGCATCGCGTGGACCCAGCGCCCGTCGGAGCACTCGAAGAGCGAAGCCTGCATGTTCCCCTTGGGCATGCCGATCCTCAGGGCGTCGGACGGAGTCTCCGCCCGCGACCAGTGCATCATCATCGGGATCAGGGCGCCCTGGACCAGGCTCGTATGCACCGGGCCGGCGGAGCCAGTGCGGCCACGAACGATGAGCCGGGCAACGATCCCCATGGCGGCGAGCCAGACCGCGCCCCAGCTGCCCAGTGGGAAGCGCACGTAGATGGGGCCCTCGCGCAGGCCCTGCTGCTCGTCGAGCACGCCCATGCGCGCGAGCGCGAGCAGGTCGTCGACCGGCAGTTCGGCATCGGGATGGTTCGCCGGCCACGCGAGCACCGAGCAGGCGATGAGGTGCGGATGGGTGGCAGCCAGCGAGGCATCGTCGAGCCCGAGCTCGCGTGCCTTGGTCGGCGAGAGCGAGTGGACCAGCACGTCAGCGCCGGCCAGCAACGAGTCGAGGCGCTCGCGGCCAACGGCCTCGTGCACGTCCAGCACGACGGACTGCTTGCTGCGGTTCCAGGTCTTGAAGCCCGGCAGGGAGCGGGTGGTCACTCCGCCTGGCGGCTCCACGAGCACGACGTCGGCGCCTGCCTCGGCGAGCACCATGGTGGCCGTCGGGCCGGCGATGCCGTCCGAGAGGTCGACGATTCGAATGTCGTGCAAGATCCCGGTCTGCATGGTGCGCTCCCTGCCTTGACGGTCACCGAGGGCTCCCGGTGGATACTGATGCTGCTCGGCGATGCTGCTGGATGCTGGTGATGGACGCCTCGGCGTCCTGGACCAGCAGTGACCACGCAGTTTGGCACCCCATCAGACCGCCTGTCTCAGCGTTGCCCTTCTTGCCGGTGGTCCTGCTCATCCCGGCGATGGCCTTGCACTTTCCCGTGCCGTGCTGTTAGTTGCACCGAATGAACACCAGTGGCCGGCCTGAGGGTGTGGAGGGCGACCGTGGCTAGCGCCCCGCCTGCGTCTGCCGACGCCAAGCCGCCCCTGGCTGGCGTGCGGGTGCTCGAAGTCAGCTACTCACGTCCGGCTCGCATTGCCGGACAGTTGCTTGCCGATCTCGGCGCAGATGTCGTGAAGGTGGAGCGCGCAGGCGGTGGCGACGATACGCGCCACTGGGGGCCGCCCTTTGTTGAAGGCAAGGACGGGACCAATCTCGGCGCGGCTTATTTTCATTCCTGCAATCGCGGCAAGCGTTGTGTGACAGCCGATTTCGAGACGTCGGAAGGGCGCGCGCGCATCTTGAAGCTCGCCCGCCACGCCGACGTA
>JAUXVJ010000001.1 GCA_030684515.1 Actinomycetota bacterium | reverse complement strand
GCAGGCGAAGCTCATCGCCGTTCACGGGTAGCGCCACATCTGGTTGCTTCAGGGTCAATGCGACGCCCATCATCTGGTATCGCGGAGTCGCTGCAGCGACCGCCGCTTCGCAGGTAGCGCACATGTCAATGGGTGTCAGTTCAAGGCCCAAGGCATGCTCGTCAGCGGCAGCAGTCTCACGTAGGTCGCCCGCGAGGCGTTTGAGACGGTAAACTTGGTGTCGCATCGTCGCCCAAGCTTCAACGTCACGGACGACTACTTCGTCCTCGAGTCCATCGATATAAGCCTCAAGTGTTGCTAGTGGCGTGCGCAATTCATGCGCCAGATCGGCGAGCAGGCGCGAGCGTGCCGCCTCCGAGTCACCCAACTGGGTAGCCATGAGCGTGAAGGAGCCCGACAGTTGTTCGAGCTCGCTGCTAAATCCGGCGTGGGGCACGACCACATCGAAATTCCCTGCCGCCACAGACTCGGCCGCCCTCGCCAACTCTTCGATTGGTCGCGAGACGCGACGCACCAGTAGCCATGACACCGCGCCAGCTGCCGCAACTGACACCGCCGTGGCAACCACCACGGAAATGACAAAGGCGAATGCAAATGCTTCTTCTGCATGCTCCTGTACTACTTCAGAAACCACACCCAAATGGTTCAGGTGCTGGTGGAACAAGATTGGAGCAACGATCCAGGCAGTCACGATGAGAGCCAGTGCCCCAATTCCGACCACCATTGATTGGATCAACATCATCCGCGTGGCGAACCTGGGCCCGCCCCTCATGTCTGGATGACCAAGCCATAGCCAACAGCGCGTACCGTGCGGATGAACCGCGGGTCGGATGCATCATCTTGGAGTTTGGTGCGCAGATGACCGATGTGTACATCGACGACGTGTTCATCACCCACCCAGCCTGGTCCCCACACGGCCTCAATGAGCTGACGTCGCGTGAGCACCGCATGCGGACGGGCCATCATTGCGGCCAATAGGTCAAACTCAGTGCGCGTCAATACCACTTCGTCCCCATCGACCAGGGTTGATCGTGCTTGAACGTCCACGGTGAGACCGACGATGGACATAGGCGCCTGCGTGGCCGATAGCGGGATCGAGGAGCGCGGACGGCGCAGCATTGCCCGCACTCGCGCGATGAGTTCTCGTGGCGAAAATGGCTTGACCAGATAATCATCGGCGCCCATCGTCAGACCTAGTACTTTGTCGACCTCTTCATCACGGGCCGTCAGCATGATGATGTACGCATCGCTGAATTGGCGAATGAGTCGACATGCCTCGATTCCGTCGAATCCTGGAAGCATGAGATCCAGAACGATCAGATCAGGGCGATGCGAGCGCGCAACATCAACGGCGTCCTGCCCCGTGTGTGCGAGCGCAACATCGAAACCTTCCCGCACGAGATAGCTGCTGATTACTGCCGTCAGGGGTATCTCATCGTCAACTACAAGCACGCGCAGGCCATCAGCCATGCGCCGGCGACCCTGGGTGCTCTAGTAGCCGGCGCGCATCGGCATATGTCTGCGCGTCAATCTCACCTGCGGCGAAGCGTCGATCAAGAATCGCACGCGGTGATTCAAGAGACAACACTTTGCTCTCCCCATCGTTTTGCGTAAACCGGACGACTATCCATATTCCAAAGCCAATCAGCGCGATCCAGCAGGTCATCATGATGCCCATGCCCCACCAGTTCGCACCGGGCCAGCCCAATCCGTCTTGAATCCAGCCCATCATCGTTGGGCCTCCTTGCTTCTATGACACGTCGTTACGCTCGATTCTTGAATTGTCCCGTTGGTGGGTGCCCATCTGTGCGCAGAATCGATGAAGATTGCATAAAGGCACCTTCGCTCATCCCTTGATCAAATCTTCATCCGTTCTTTCGGGTACCTCTACTGACCCCGCTCGATGATGAATGCGCAGCAAAGAAGGAACCACCGTAGACATGCCTTGCTTCACGCCCGCGAATTCGGCCGAACCATCCTTTGCATTGCCATCACAAGGAGCAGACTCACATGAACAAACATCCTCTGGCAACCACCGCCAGCGCACTGGCAATCACCGCACTGCTAGCCACGTTCGGAGCAACACAGCCCGCCAACGCGGCCCCGACGCCAGCACCAATGAGCGAGAGCAACACGATGAAGATGGGCATGGGTGCCGCTGGCGACATCTCGTTCACCCAAATGATGCTCCCCCACCATCAGCAGGCAATCCAGATGTCCAACCTCGCGTTGAAGCATGCCAAGTCCCCACTGGTCTTGGCACTAGCCAAGCAGATCAAGGCCGCTCAGACGCCCGAGAGCACCATGCTGCGGGCATGGCTCAAGGGATGGGGTGCGCCGATGTCGCCAGCTATGGATCACTCATCCTCGGGCAGCATGTCCGGCATGACTGCAGGCTCCACCGGCATGATGAATGAGGCCGACATAGCCAAACTCGCCCGCGCCCGAGGCACGAACTTCGACAACAAGTGGCTACAGATGATGATCACCCACCATCAAGGAGCCATCGCCAGCAGCCGACAAGTCCTCAAGACCACCAGTAATGCACTGGTGCAGAAGTTGGCCAAGTCCATCATCGCCGGGCAAAGCACCGAGATAGCAACGATGAAGCAACTGCTTGCTAAGTAGATAGTTGGAACTCGAACGAGAAGGGCTGACCATGAATAAACTCGTGATTGACGTGCAGGGCATGACCTGTAGCCACTGCGTGAATTCCGTCATCGAGGAAGTCACCAAGATTGAAGGAGTGACGCGGGTCGAGGTGAACCTACAGCCAGGCGAAAACTCGCACGTGCACGTGCAAAGTAGGCAATCGCTGACGGCCGCTGATCTTCAGCCGGCAATTGAAAAAGCCGGCTACATCCTGACTGCACCATGAGACGCCGTCAGGGAGTCCATGCGCGAGCAGTAGCGCTCCTACTGATCGTGGCCGGTGCCGCAACGCTTCTGGCCGCGTGCTCATCACCCACAGGCAGCAACACCCCCGCCTCGCCTGAGGCCGCTTCATCGCGAACACAGACGCTGTCCCCTACAGAGGAACCGGTCGCCAGCGGTGAAGCAGTGAGTACGGACTCCCTGACGGGGCACGTCCACAACCTCGTACTGGTCGGCGCCAAGCTCTACTTCGGCACCCACGACGGAATTTGGAGCCAGCAACCCGGACACCAACCAGTGCGAGTATCCGACGAGGTCTTCGACACCATGGGGCTTACGCGCACAGGCAACACTTGGCTGGCCTCCGGACACCCAGGGCCAGAAATGGATGCACCCAACGATCTGGGCCTTGGCATCTCCACCAATGGGGGTCAGACCTGGAAGAAGGCTTCCCTTGGTGGGCAAGTCGACTTCCACCGACTCGTCGCCACGAACAAGGTTGTCATGGGTCTTGCCTCAAACAACGGCGTCCTATGGCGAACCGAAAACCTTGGACGTGCCTGGAAACAACTGGGTACACCCGAACTCTTCGACTTGGCCCTGGATCCCGCAAATGACGCAAATGTGATCGGTACCAGCCAGACCGGTGTCATGCGCAGCATCAACGCTGGGGCGTCATTTTCACCGGTCGCGGGCGCACCACTGCTGGCCCTCCTTGCTGCAACTCGAGGTCAAGTACTAGGCGCGAGCATTGACGGAAAGGTCTACGCGTCAACCGATGGTGGTTCGAGCTGGATTCAGCGAGGGAGCCTGAGAGCCCAGCCCGCGGCTCTGGCCGCAGACGGATCACGAGTTGCGGCACTCGTGGGCGACACGATCATGGAATCCCTCGACGGGGGGCGAACCTTCCAAGTTCGCCTCACTGGAGTCGGAGCCGCCAGCTAGAACACGTGACCGTTAGACGAATACGCATACCTAACCCGCAAGCCAGCGCCACGCAACGACCGCAGCAATGCCGACAAGCGCAGCAACGATCAGCAACATACGAAGTCGCGGACGCTTTGAGCACACTCGTGCCTTCACGAGCATGCCCGGTGCAGCAGGTCTGACGAGAATCTTCACACGCACACTCACAAGGAATCCGCGAGCATCAGATGACACGCCCGACGCCCGAGAAGCGCTCTCGATACCAAGGCCCCAAGAAGGCTATGAGTTCCACCCCATCATCAGGATTGGAAGCGCTAACCATCTTGCCATTCCCAACGTACATTCCAACGTGGTGAGCCCCTGAGCCGAAGTAGAAGACAAGATCTCCCGGACGGATCTGCGACACAGGCACTCGTCGGGTCTGCGAATACTGAGACTTGGAGTAGTGCGTGAGTCCAACACCGGCTTGCCGCCATGCCGCCAAAGTCAGGCCCGAGCAGTCATACGACCCCGGCCCATCTTGGGCTGCGACATACGACTTGCCCACCTGCGACAAGGCAAACCTCACAGCAGAGGCGGCCCGGCCGCTACCTATGTAGCCCAATGGGGTCTTCCCAGGCTTACGTCCTGGGCGCTGAACAGTTGCCGCAAGTTGTTTCTTAGCCGTCGCAGCTGCGGCCAATGCCTGCTGACGAGCCTGGGCCTTGATGCGATCCCATCGCGCGCGTTGTGCAGCTGTCATCTTTGCCAGCACCGCCTGCGCCTTGCCCAAGTTGGTGTCGGCCTCAGACTTGGCTGAAGCCATCGCGGCGTTGAACCGTTTGGCAGCAGCGACCTGCTGTGCGACCTCAGCCTGGGTTTGGCGCAGTCGCAGGGTGCTGGTCTGCCATCTGCGAAGAATTGTCTGCTGCGACTTCGCCAATTGATTGAGTGCGGCCCCTTGGGCAAGGAACGCTGACGGGTCACTCGCAAGTAGAAGTTGCAATGACGGGTCCAAAGACGCCGACATGTACGCCGAGCGAGCGAG